>JBLFXD010000218.1:0-9141 GCA_047611045.1 Planctomycetaceae bacterium
GAACGCTCGGGAATAATCTCGACCGAGACGTTCACTCGTCGGCCGGTCCACAAAGTTCCCGAGTCGTTGGTCGATCCGTTGACCGTGCGGACGCACCGCAGATGACGCAACTGAAGTTCGACTCGCCAGCGAAACAGCAGCCACTCTCCGAAGATCCACGCCAGCACTGCCAGCGACGCATGCGCGAGCAGGCCTTTGTTGGTCAGCATTCCAACGACGCTGCCGGCAACTCCGAGCAGGATCAGCCATTGTGCACGGTTTGTGATCATGCTGAATTCGGACAGTCGAGAAGTGAAAAGTGAAACGGTGGGTGTGCTGGTAGTCTGAGTTGGAGATTCGATTCGTAAGCCGAAGTATCCGAATTAATGCTCCGCATTTTCGCTTAATGTTGCGCAGTCTTGAGTCGCGAAGCGATGGCAGCAGCTCGCTGCGGGCGTAAGCCCGCAGAAAAACCGACAAGAGGGACAGCCGCGAAGCGGCGACAGCAATCACGTCTGCTGCCGCCGCTTCGCGGCTCAAAATTCGATTTGATTCCGATCCGTGGGCTGACGCCCACGGCTATGTACTGTCGCCGCTTCGCGGCTAAAATTGGGTCTCACGCTTCGGGTTGTGATTAACAGGCAAACTTCAAAATCAGTACGCTAATTTTTCAAAACCGGAACGGCCTGAATCAGCTCTTTGACGATGTCGCCGACCTGCCGGCCTTCCATTTCCGCTTCCGGTTGCAGAATCAGCCGGTGACCAAGAACCGGCAGCGCCACTGACTGAATGTCTTCGTGAGTGAGGTAAGGAAGGCCGCGCAGCAATGCGTGTGCTCTGGCGGCTTTCATCAGATAGATCGCCGCGCGAGGGCTGCCGCCCAGGACCAGATCACGATGTTCCCGGCTGCGACGAATCAGATCGACAATGTATTCCTGAAGCTCGCGCGAGCCGTAGACCGAATCGATCTGATCCTGGATTGCCGTGACTTCTTCGGTATTGCTGACGGCGGCAGGCGACGCGACGGCTCGACTGTGTAGATCAAGCATGTCGACTTCGTGATTGCGCGACGGATAACCAACGTCGATTCGGAACAGAAACCGGTCGAGCTGAGCTTCCGGCAGTCGGTAGACGCCTTCCTGTTCGATCGGATTCTGAGTCGCCATCACCATGAACGGTCGAGGTAGCGGCAGCGTGTTGCCTTCAATCGTGACCTGCTTTTCCTGCATCGCTTCGAGCAGGGCGGATTGAGTTCTGGCCGGAGCTCGATTCAGCTCGTCAGCCAGCATCAACTGACAGAAGATCGGCCCCTTGCGAAGCACAAACTCGCTGGTCTGCCGATCGAGGATTTGTGTTCCGGTGACGTCGGTCGGAAGAAGGTCTGGCGTGAATTGAACTCGCTGATAATCGATGCCCAGCACTTGTGAGAAAGTACGGCACAGCGTTGTCTTAGCCGTTCCAGGGACGCCTTCCAGAAGTGCATGGCCGCCGGCCAGCAACGCGGTGAGCAGTTGCAAAGTGACTGGCTCAAGACCAACGACAACTTCGCCAACGGCCGAGAGCACCTGCTTGCGTAACTCGCCAACTCGTGAGGCGAGTTCTTTCGTATCGGATAAATCCACGCAGAGCCTCTTGTCTATATCAAAGTCGGTGAATCATGAGTCAGTAAGAATGTCGCAGCATCGTGAGGCGGCGTCGCAAAGATAACAGAAAGCAAAGTCACGTCATGATCGATGGATGCCTGAGTCGACCTGCTTTTTGCAGACCGACCACGTCGGCAATCAGTTTGGCAAGTCGTTTCAGGTCTCGCGGAGTTGTGAAGTCGCGGCGGCCTGAGTTGGTTGCTGTTTTTCTGAGCCGCTTCAGGTGCTCGCGGACAAATATTCGGCGAACGAATCCGGCTTCGATCTCGACGTCGTCGATCGGGATCGCCCAGTCGATCGGATCCGACGACCCGGTCAGCTGCCGCAAGGCGCTTTGAGCCAGCTCACGACTGGCCGAGTGCAACTCGCCGGACGAGAGCGTTCTCGATTGGCTGAAATTAACCGACTGTCCAACAGACCGAGGCGGACGAGTCGTCGGTCGGGAGCCAACTTTGCCCATCAGACGGAGAATGTAAATGGCTGCCAGAATTCCCGCCGCGATGTACAACGCCTGCCGGTATTCCGGAGTCGGCAGATCAGCCGGCTGATTGGCCAGCAACTCGTTTATCACATCGGCGTCTTCCATGCCGGCCGAAAATCTGTCTAGAAACTTCAGAAATTTCCACGGATTGTTCATTAGAAGGTTCCACAGGTCTTTCGCTGTGGGTGTCGGCAAGTCATCCAGCGGTGGCAGGTCGTCGGAAACTTCAGGCGGCAAGGCCAGCATTGCTTTGGCAGGTTCGCCATCGACGATGAATATGACTTCCTTCCGGTCTCCAGTGCTTAACCAGTCGGCGATGTTCACGACGAGTTTTGCGTTGTCACCGTGCCACAGCATTCCGTTGATCAGCACGCTGTGATCAGCCATCACCAACAGCCGACCACCACCTCGTTTGCGACTGATCCACTCGGCGATCAACGGCACTCCTGACAGGGGTCGAGACCGCTGGTCAACCACAGTTGGAAGTTCTGCAAGGATGCTCCAGATTCCGAATCGATTGTCCATTCGCGAAATCGCGCCGGTCCGGTTGGCCACGAGGCTGCTGACGCCGTTCAGGATCGGAGTGTCTGGTCGAAGTGGATTCACGACGGGACAGTCGCGGAATCCCTGATAAGCCGACTCCTCATCATCGACCTCGAACTCGCCGGCGGAAATTTGAAACAGGCTCCTGAAAAGTGCGGCTTCGTCCGTAGCAACCAGCACGACTCCGCCGCTGTCGAGAAATTTCTGCAATCGCGAGCGAAGATCCGTCGGCACGCGACTCAGGTCTCCCAGCAGGACGACGGCGCTTTGTCGGGGCCGACGGTTCATCGACTCGCGGAAGTCCGGGACTGAATACATCCCCTTCTGTTCGAGCAGCAGATGGAACAGCTGAAATCCAAACTGCCACTCCGGTTGCCCGGCCTGGGCCAACGCCTGCATTGCCCCGCCGGGTGGAAGAAGTCCGGGAGGTTCGAAAGCTTCAAAGTCCTGAGCCGTAGCCAGGCGTCCGGTTCCGAAAATGGTCAGGACGCAAACCACTATCACGAGCGACAGCGACACCAGCTTCGCCGACAACGCGACCACAACATTCCGAAAGGTTTTTAGACAGGCCCGCATCATGACTTTCGGCACCGCAGCCAGGCGGCCTTTGCTGCTGCGAGTTGTTCATCGGACAACGCGGACTCTGCAGGGGAATACCGAGCCTGCTCGTAAAGCTGAGCCAGCTGTCGCACCTCGTCGTCGACATCCGGTCTCGATGTCGCCAGAGCTTGAGCCGCCCGATCGTGAGTCCACCAATCAGCCATCACGGCCGGGCTGCGGGCTGCGAGATCATGAAACGCCTGCACGATGTCCTGCCGGTTTTTCAGATTCGTTGGAGCCGGACCGAGAGTAGAGTAAGCACTCTGCGATTGTGCTTCGACGCGTTTCTTCTGCAGCAGCCAGTAGGCCAACCCGCAGACAATGAACAGTCCGGCGAGCAGCCCTGGCGAAAACCCGCTTCCGCCAGAAGCAGGTTCCGAAAGGCTGTTGCTCATGATCGATGTTGACGGAGCCTCGGGTTCGACCGAGTCGGCGAACCATTCGTTAGCCCGGTTTCCGAGTCTGGCGAATTGTCCCAACGGTCCACCGCGTTCACGCCGCGACGAACGTCTGTCGCGATCACGTCGTGAAAACCGATCGTCAGTGACGATTTCATCGACCTGTTTTGCGAGCCCCTTTGTTGCGTCTGCCAAAGCGTCGACGAAAGCGGCCTGCAGGCTGTCACTTGCTCCGGAATCGGATTCGGTCAAATCATCTGACGCGTCGGCTCGATCACTTTCTGAACGAGCCAGCTTCGCGATGTCTGCCAGTTTCTGGCGTAGCGTTTTCTTCGGGCTTCGAACTTCGTCCAGACGTTCTTCACGTTGAGCGTTCAAACGATCCACTGCCGACTGAAGTGCTGCCTCTACCTCGTTTTCGTTGTAGGTCGATCCGTCACCCGACGGAGTGTTTGGTTCAGCGTTGCTTCCATCAGGCTGAGTTCCCTGGCGATTCGTTCTCCCTTGAGCCGTCGCAGAGTTTCCAGATTCCGGCCTCGATTGTTGAGATCGTGGCGGAGCAATGCCGTCTCCGGGGAACCAGCTTCTTTCTGGCGTCGCAGGATCGTTGGGCGCGACAGATTCGTTGCGCATGGATGCTCGCCCGGCCTCCGTGTCCTCGTGGACCTGGCCTGGACGTGCTGGCGTGCGACCACCGTTGGTTCGCGGTTGGGCTGGCTGTTCTTTGCTTGACCTCCCTGTGCGAGTCGCCGGTGAACGATCCGGCGATGTGCCTGCAACGTCGGAAGGAAGTCCTCCGCCTTTGGCCGACTGATCCTGCTTTTTCATCCAGTCGAGCAGAACCTGCATCGAACTCTTAGGCGGCTCAGTCGGTTCGCCAGTTGCCTGCCCTGGTTCTGGTCGAGAATTGCTTCGAGGCGATGGGTTACCCGCGCTGGACCGGTCGGCGGGCTTTGGCTGAAGTCCGGATTGCGTCGATGGTCTCCTCGTCGTGCCGTTCCGCAGAACCGGATCACCAGGGTTTCCTGTCGCTGGGGACGTGCCGTCGCGACCTCGTTGCCGGGGCTCGGAACCGCGAGAGTTGCCTTCAGGAGCTTGCCCTGGCCGAGTATTGGGAGATCTGCCTTGCGGGATTGGACTTGTTCCTGACCGGTCGTTCGGCCGAGGCTGCCGCCCGGTTTTGTCAGTACCCGGCAAGTCGTTTCCCGGCGTGCCCGAATCCGGCGTGCCCGAATCCGGCGTGCCCGAATCCGGCGTGCCCGAATCCGGCGTGCCCGAGTCGGGTGAGCCCCCGTTCGGCCCGCCCAGCGACAGACCCATCTGCTCGGCGATCCGTTGCAGGACCGAGCGCTCAGAAGTTGCACCCGGCGTCGAAGAATCGGGATTCGAATTCCGACCGTCTGACGGAGTTTGTGGCGGTCCGGAATTTCTGTTGCCCGCTGGTGAGCCATCGCCACCAGGCGGAGTCCCTTCCCGGTCTGGCGAAGTGTTTCCGAACTGCTCGGGATTCAGCTTTTGGAGACTCTGCATGGCCTGCTGCAGACGTCGCATTGCCTCAGGATCAGCCAGCGGCGAATCGGTCGGAGTCTTGCCATTCGCCTGGGACGCCCCCGACAGCATTTGCAGCCGCCGCAGTAGTTCCATTTGCGACTGCCCACCGCTCAGTGTCGGCAAGCCGTTTCCGAGCAACCGATGTGACCGCGTGCTCTCTTGAGCTGTCGCCACTTCCTGCGTCGCCAGAACGGCGAGAAACGACAGCATGATCGCTGCCGAAAATCGGCAACGCTGGCCACCGCTTCTCAAAACGCAATCTGGACGGTTGAGTATTGCAACCAAGGGAGTTGTTCCTTTGGGAAATCGCGATGGCCGAAATGACCGCGTGAGGCGAATGCGGCACCTGAAGTGAATCGAGCGACCATTGTTTCAGACCTGCTTCTCAACACAAGAGCAGGTCAGGCTGGAATCAGATTTACGCGACCGGGTGGTGAGTATTTTGTAGGCTGGAACAAGCACCGCGCAGTTCCGGCGTTTCGAAGGCTGCATTGACTCGCTGATGCCGGAACTGCGCGGTGCTTGTTCCAGCCTATTCAGTGCCCGATATGAACGGTCGGCGTTACGTGACAGGATTTTGTTCAACCAGTCCCCAGTCGACGTCGACTCCCAATCCGGGACGATCGGTCAAAGTGATTTCCGCACCTGAGATCTCGAGCGGCTCTTTCACGATGCGGAATTCGTGATACTCCGGACCCATGATGTCGCCCGGAAACTTTTCGATGTTCATATTTTCGCACGCGACCACGACGTGGCACATTGCGGCCGATGCGACGTCGAGTTCGAGGTTCGACCCGACGCTGCACGCGACTCCGGATTCCGCCGCCAGGTCGATGATCTCTATCGATTTCCGAATGCCTCCGTTCTTGCCGGGGTAAACGCTGATGACGTCGCACGCGTCGTGACGCAGACATTCGCGAGCGTGCGTCACGTCGAAGCAAATGTCGTCTGCCATAACCATCGGCTCGATCGAGTTTCTTACTTTGGCCAGACCTGTGAAGTCGTTCCGGGGGGTTGGTTGTTCAAACAGAACGACGCCCGCATCGCCCCGTTGGCTGGCTACTTCGATGGCTGTCTCGGCGTCGTAGCCACAGTTGGCATCAATCACGATGTCGTAGTCGCTGCCAATCGAGTTGCGGACAGCTCGGACTCGGCGGACGTCATCTTCCAGACCCGTTCCGACTTTCACCTTGATCGTCGTGAAGCCTCGCGCGACGAGTTCGGCAGCGCGCGTTGAGGCGCGCTCTTCGGAGTACGCTCCCATCGAAAACCGGCAGCGAATCGACATCGATCGAACGGCTCCGCCAAGCAGTTCATAAACCGGCTTGCCGGCGTCCTTACCTTGAATATCCCAGCACGCCATTTCGATGGCCGACTTGGCGAACCAGTTGTCTTTGGCGGCAGCGTCCAGCACTCCATCGACGGCTTGAATGTCGAACGGATCGACACCGACCAGCAGCGGCGCGAACAGTCGATCGACAATCGCCTGTGCTCCCCACACGGTCTCGCCGCTCCACCGCGACATGATCGTTGCCTCGCCGACGCCATCGATGCCGGCGTCTGTTTCGACACGAACCAGCAGGTACTCGGAAACCTCGTGCCGGCCGAGTGCCGACACCATCCGATACTCAGGCCGCAGCGGAATTCGCACCGGGTGTGTTGTGATCTTTGTAATCTTCATGAAATACTCCAACGGCGGTTGGCGAATGGCAATCACCTGGCGAAGGCTTGCCACGAACACGGTGCAACATGAGGTCGCAGAGCCAGATTCACGCGTTTGTTATTTTGAAGCCTGCAGGTCCGCGAGCGTTTTCGACTTCAGGTTCGGCAGGTAGGCACCCATTCGCGGGTAATCTGTCTTTGACTTCGTCGGCAGGGCTTTGATCTGATCGATGACCGAGGCCGCTCGTCCGTCGAGTTCGTCCAGCGAGTTTAACGCCAGCATCGCCACGTAGATCGTGTTCGACTCGACGGATGCGTGGTTCAGTAGAACGTCCAGCCCCTTTGTGTTGTCGGCGTCGGAACCGAACTGCGCCAGAACCTGCGCGGCGATGACTCGGACCGATGGTGACTCGTCTTTCAGGGCGGCCGTCAGTTGGGCGTGTCCGGCCTTGAGCCCGGCGTCGCCTCGCATCAGCAGGCCGAGCGCCGCCCAGTAGCGAACAGCTCGGTTTTCGTCAGACAGCCGTTTGACCAGCGACGCCGTCTTTCCGGCCCTCAGCGATGATGCGTCTTCAGCGGCGGTAAGAACCGTTTCGAGGTCGTACTTCGATGGGTCCTGGCCGACGTCGTACGTCGTCGAGCCTTTCGCCAATGAATGCAGGTCGTCTTCCGGCAGGAATCCAACATCGCGAGTCTTCACGGCGAGGTCGCGCTGTGCTTTTCGAAGTTTCTTCAGAATGGCCTGATGCTCGGGCGACTTGGCAAGGTTGTTGACTTCGTCCGGGTCTGAGTGCAGGTCGTAGAGTTCTTCGGGCGGCTTGCGTTGCCAGAATTTGCTTTGAGCTTCGTTCAACTGGCCGGCGTCGAACATCTCTTTCCAGACGCGCGTCGTCGGCGTCTGAAACATGTACTGGATGTACTGCCCGTAAATCTTGTGGGGCATGTACTGGCGAAGGTAGACGTACCGGCCGTCGGTGACCGAACGCAGCAGGTCGTATCGTTCATCCATGCGGCCGCGGAATCCGTAGATGAATGGCTGCGGACCGGCGTCGTGCTTACCGGCAAACGCGTGCCCCTGCATCCATGCCGGCGGCTTCTGCCCGATCAGACTCAGCAAAGTCGGAGCAAGATCGATGAACGCTGTCAGGCGGTCCGACGTTCCACCGGTTGAGTACTCTTTCGGGCGAAGGTCCGAGAACTTCTCAGGAATGTGCACGATCAGTGGAACGTGCAGGCCCGAGTTGTACGGCCAGCGTTTGCTGCGAGGCATCCCGGAGCCGTGGTCTCCGTAGTAAAAAACGATCGTGTCTTCGGCGAGACCGGCGTCTTCAATCTCTTTCAGATTCTTACCGACGAGAGCATCCATCATCGTCAGGCGATCGTAGTACTGAGCCCAGTCTTTTCGGACTTCCGGAGTGTCGGGGTGGTAAGCTCGGACTCGAACTTTCGCGGGATCGTGGATCGTGTTCTTCGGGTCAATCTTGTTTCTGATCTGGCTTTCGTGACTGATGGTGTGGTTGAAGATCGCGAAGAACGGTTGGCCGTCTTTGCGATTCTTCCAGTGCGCCTTCCGAGAAGATTCGTCCCACACCTGTCCCGGTTTGATCTGGTTGTAGTCTTCTTTGCTGTTGTTGGTGCAGTAGTAACCGGCCTCGCGAAGCATCTGCGGATACATCTTCAACTTTGACGACAGCGGAACATTGCTCCGCATGTGCTCGGCACCTGTCGCCGGTGGGTAGACGCCAGTAATGATCGTCGTCCTGGCCGGGGCACAGACCGGAGCGTTCGACCAGAAGTGCAGATACCGACTGCTCTTTTCTGCCAGCCCGTCGATGTGCGGCGTCGTCGCGTACTCGTCGCCGTAGCAGCCGAGTTCCGGGCCGTTGTCTTCGCTGGTGATCCACAGAATGTTCGGCAGGTCCGCCGCCGAGACGTGCTGCGCGAACACCGTGGTCAGAAAAAGAGCGAGGCAAGCAGAAATTCTGGCGATCGGCTTCATCAAAAAGTGTCCTGTTGTGGAGTCTGCCGTTGCGATTTCGAAGTCAGCCTTCAAGCGAGGAGACTGTAGCGGATCGCGACAGGCCCTCGCCACGAAACGTGTTTGCCTCATCGCATGGTGGTTTGTTTGCAGGGTGGGCACGGCCCACCAGAATGATCCTGCGCTAGCCCATGACTGGTGGACACCGGAAATATGATTTAGACGGCGAGTTTAGTGGTCCATCTGGGTTTATCGTGGGTAGAGGTCGAGGCCGCCGCAGTGGAAGAAGATGGCGGTTTTGAAGTT
>JBLFXD010000219.1:0-9096 GCA_047611045.1 Planctomycetaceae bacterium
TAGCGTCGTGGATCTTTGGTCGGCGGCCGAACATTCCAGTACGTCTTCGCGTCGCGGTCGAAGCCAAGTTGCAGCGGGTTGCGTCCGGTCAGTTTGGTCAGAATGCCAATGGGCCAAACGACTCCGTAGAAGACGACAGCCAGCACGACGTTTGAAACCACAAAGCCAATCGGAAAAACGGCGGTCATCCAGACGACGTAAACGATTCGGATGAATGCTGGCGAGAAAACTCCGACGATCCCGACAACGGCCCCGCCTCCGGAAATCAGACAGGCCGTCTCGACCGACGCACCTTTTCGATAGGCGAGTCCCGCGACGATTGCGAAGAACACAATCAGCAGCAGCGAGAAGACCTTCAGCTCTTTGCGGGAAGGATTCCAGTTGATATCGACGATGGCCATCGAGCAGGCTTCCAAGCTACATTTAAGATTCGTGAAGTCAGCCAGTCTGAATTCAGCACCGACTACATGCTCGCAAAACACCCCATGCAATAAATGAGTGTGTACCAGATTGTCGGCGGGCAATGAAACAGGATTGTCGTTTTCCGCTCTGCCCGTCCCGCGATTGACGTCGATTCTTCAACGTCGACAACATTGTCGGGGATACTCCTTCGTTCGAATCCTGAAAGGTCAACTGCCCTGGTTAGCCCGCAACTTTTCATTGGAGGAGCGGTCGCCGTCCTCTGTGCCGCCGCCCTTCGTTATGACCATTGGTTTGTTCACAGAACCGTCAAAGGACGGCGGCTGATGGAGAAATTTGGCGAACGAAATGCCATCTGGTTCTGGCGAGCGGCCCTCGCAACGGGGATCGTTTTCGGGCTCTGCCTCGCGACCGGGTACGTCAGGCCGATGACCTGGGGCGAGTAGTTTCTGTGCATCGGACACTGATAATTCACCGCCAGATTTGAGTAATTGACTGCTGGAATTGTGCAGTTCGGGGCTGCTCAGGCGCACGTTGACACACTTCGGCATCCACCTATAATCCCTCGCCTGACCTGTATTTAGAGCAAATTCACCGTGACTCTAAGCGAACCTGAGCAGTTGCATCGGGTTCTGTTTGGAGCGTCGACGTCGGCACCACGCCAGCGACTGACGCGGTCACGTTTACCGTTCAAGAACTGAGGAGCGACACGATGGCACTGGAATTCAAAGACGCTTCATTCGAAGCAGACGTCCTGCAGAGCGAAACCCCCGTACTGGTCGATTTCTGGGCTCCGTGGTGCGGCCCGTGCCGCATGCTGGCTCCAACTGTCGATGCCATCGCCGAAGAATACGAGGGCAAAGTGAAGGTCGGAAAAGTCAACACCGACGAAAACCCGCAGATCGCCACTCAGCATCAGATCAACTCAATTCCGACTTTGATGATTTTCAAAGGCGGCGAAGTTGTTGAGCGTCTGGTCGGGGCAATTCCGAAGGAAAAGATCACGGAAAAGCTCGACGCTCACCTCTAAGCAGCAACTGACTAAAAAGCTACGGATCAACGACCACATCGACCGCCCCTGGCCAGACTTTGGCCTTGGGCGAGTCTTCCAGAAATCGAACTCGCCGCAGGGAAAGGATTCCCGGAATGAGCGAGGAATTCCGCTCAAGTCATCAACCTTCAGACCAACGCAAGGTCGATGCGACCGAAAACGGTGGTTTGGAAACAGGGAGCGGCAGCTCCGAGCGAACCGCCCTGGCGGCTGACGCATGGCCAACGGCTCCTTCGCCCGCCGGCAGCGGTGCCGAACTGGACAATCTCGAAGAGGATCTGCTGGTGCAAACCGCGGAGCTCGTCGAGCAGGTTCAGAAGCAGTTGACCGATCTCAACCGACGCGAGCAGGCACTGAATGCCCAGACCAGGCAACTCGAACAGGATCGCCGCACGTTTCGCCTGGAAAAGCAGGAATACGAGCAGCAGGTTCAAACAAAAGAAGAGCAGCTCCTGCAGGCCCGTCAGGAACTCGAAGCGCGACGGACCGAGTTTGACGACGAAAAATTGGCCGTGATTCGCGAGCAAAACGCGATCGCTGAGCAGGCGTCTGCCGTCGAGCGGGAACGAGCCGAGCTGAACGAACAACGCGAACGTCTCCGTCAGGAAGTCGCAACGGAACTCGATCACCAACGTGCGGAGTTGCAGAAGTCACTCGCAAAGTCAGAAGCTGAGCGACAGGAGTTTGCACAAACTCAACAGCGGCTCGTCGGGCAGGAAACAGAGCTGCGTGAGACGCTCGAACGGGAACGCAGCCAGCTTGCGGAACAGCAGGCCCGACTGATCGAGCAGCTCGAATCCGAACGGCAGTCGATTGCCGAACAACTCGAAACTGAACGGCAACAACTGTCGGAGCAGATCACAACGGAAGCTCTGACTGACGAGATCGTCACCGAACGCACACTTCTCGCCCGCGAGCGCGAGACTTTGCAGGAGTCGATCGAAGAATGGCAGCAACAGAAACTTGATTCTGAGGCCGAACTGAAACGACGTCAGGAAAGACTCGATCAGGAGCACTTGCGGTTCCAGCAGGAAATTGACGACCTGCGTCGCCGCACGTGGGAAGAAATCGAGCAGGAACAAACCGAACAACAGCGTCGAGCGCAAAGCGAGCTCGAAAAACTCGAAGAACAGCGACACGCGACGGAAGCCGAGTTACGAAAGCAGCGGGCGTTGCTCGAAAGCCGCATCCGATTCCAGCAGGATCACCTGGAGCGATCTCGCGAAGAACTGGAGCAGGCTCGGGACGAATTCCGCAGCGAGTACCAGCGAGCAAGGCAACGTCTCGAAGACCGTGTACAACTACAGCGACAACGCGACCAGCAGATTTCCCGCCGGCGTCAGATCCTCGAAGAACTGGAACATTCGCTCGAACGCCAGCAGTCGACGCTGAGCAAGATGCAGAAATCGGTCGACGAGCACGCCAACCGTGAACGCGAACGACTGGCCGCGGAACGACAATCCTGGGAGCTGAAGGTTCAAACACAGACAGCCGAGAATCGTCGTCAGGCCGACATGATGTCGCTGCATGCTGAGAATCTTGAGAAACGCCGCGACCGCCTCGACCAGCTTCGCGAGGATCTGGAGACGCGGCATCAGGACCTGCTGCAAACGCAGATTGCCGTCGACGAAGCATGGGCTCAGATGTCTCAGGTGACTGGTGACGAAGGAGCCAAACAGCGAGTCGAACAGGCTCGCGAACAACTTGCCGAGTACATCCGAGATCTACGAGAAGGACTCAATCAGCAACGACGAGAACTTGACGAATCGCGGTCACAGTTCGAATCTCAGAAGGAATCATTCCGCGGCGAGAAGCAACAACTGACCGACTGGGTGGCCGAGCAAGAGTCGCATCAGCGACGTCGGGAAGAACAATTGCAGACCCAGTTCACGCAGATCGAAGCTCAGGAAACCGCATGGCTGAAGTCACGAGACAACTGGCAAAGAGAACGTCTTGACGCCGAGCGAATCATTCGCGATCTGCTTGCCCAACTGTCGCAATCCAATGATTCGGACGTAAAAGAGCACGATTTCAGAGGACTTCCCGATGCTCCCGGCTTGCTCGCGCTATCACGCTTCCTTGAGAATAACGCAGCGTAGTTCAAACGCCGTTCACGAAATGTACCTCGTCATCCAGCTGCCGTGCCTCGAACGCGGCCAGTCGACATGCTGACTTATCGACACAGGATCTCGCCATGAGCAATCCAGCGACGAACGCACCCAGCGAACTCTCTTTGCCCACATTGCTGCTGACTTTGGCTCTTGCCCTGGCAGCTACATCGAATTCGTCGATCGGCGCCGACGATAAGTACCGTGAAGCCCGCGCAAAAATGGTTGCCCAGGACGTTGCCGGAGAAGGCATCTCCAACCGGCTGGTTCTCCACGCTCTCAACACGGTCAAGCGACACGAATTCGTTCCTTCGAAGCTCTACCGCGAAGCGTACATCGATAAGGCATTGCCAATCGGCTATCAGCAGACGATCTCGCCGCCTTTCGTCGTTGCCTACATGACGCAGGCACTTGATCCTAAACCCACTGACAAGGTTCTGGAGATTGGGACCGGCAGCGGTTATCAGGCGGCTGTGCTGGCAGAAATCGTGAAGGAAGTTTACTCGATCGAGATCGTGCCTCAGCTCAGCCGTGAAGCGACTCGCCGATTAAGCAAGCTCGGCTATGACAATGTGCACACGCTCGCGGGAGACGGCTACAAAGGCTGGCCGAAACATGCTCCGTTCGACCGAATCATCGTGACGTGCTCCCCTGAACGCGTGCCTCAACCATTGATTGAGCAGCTTCGTGAAGGAGGGCGGATGATCGTCCCGCTCGGGCAACGATACCAACAGGTCTTCTATCTGTTCGAAAAGAAGAACGGAAAGCTTGTTCCGGAGAAGCTGATCCCGACCCTCTTTGTCCCAATGACCGGCCTGTCTGAAGATGGTCGCCGAGTTCAGCCTGACCCAGCCAATCCAAAAATCGTCAACGGCGGTCTGGAAGTTGACGACAATGATGACGGAAAAGTCGACAGCTGGTACTACCAGCGTCAGGCCGAACACGTCAAAGGCGACGCGCCGGAAGGAGACTACTACGTCACCTTCAAAAACGACGAAGTCGGTCGTCCAGCAAGAATGCTGCAGGGCATTGCCATGGACGGCCGTAAGGTCGCGTTTGTTAATCTTTCGCTCGATCTGAAACTCGACAACATCCGAGCAGGCAGCAAAGATTGGCAACAGCCTGCTTTCTACATTCACTTTTACGATAAAATCCGACGGTCACTCGGAGACTTCAAAGCTGGCCCGTGGTTGAGGTCTCAGGACTGGGAACGCACCGGCCGCCGCATTCCAGTGCCCGTCGGCACGCGTGAAGCCATTGTTCGCATCGGCCTCAACGGAGCCGCAGGGACGATGAGCGTCGACGACCTGCGACTTTCGTTCATCGCTCGTTGACGTCTCGCGGGAACCTGTCCATCGCCCAGAGCTTCAGTTCGAACCTACTCGACACTCTGTGGAACGGCGTCGACCCGTGTCGGTGTTCCAGAGGTTCCGTCGCCGAAGAGTTCGACTCGATAGGCTCGGTTGCGACCGCTGCGTTTGGCTCGGTAGAGACATTGATCTGCTGACTCGAGCAGGTCGTCAGCGTTCAGTTGGTCGAGGCCGGAACAAACGACCGATGCGCCAATCGATAATGACGTCGGCACATGCTCGTCGTTGAATCGTAAATCCAAAGACCGGATTGATTCCTGCAGGCGGCGGATCGGCAGATCGATGTCTTCGAGGCTGCAGCCGCAGGTCACCGCCACAAATTCGTCTCCCGCGAAGCGGGCCACGAGGTCGTACGACCGAAGCTGTTTCTGGCAACACTGAGCGACTGCCGCCAGCACCATGTCCCCTCGAAGATGCCCGAAGGTATCGTTGACCTGCTTGAAATGGTCGACGTCGATGATCAGCAAGCCGAGTGTCAGTCCAAGCCGTGACGCTCGTTGCCACTCTTCCTGAAAACGCCGCTCGAAGTGGGCACGGTTCGGCAGACTGGTCAATGCATCGGTGGCAGCTCGAGCCAGCGCCGGCTCAAGTCGATTCCAACTGAGCAGGACGTCCTCGTTCGTCATCAGTGCCAACAGATCGGCACCGTCTCTGATCGAGACGCAATCCAACTCGGTCGTCGGCTTTCGATTGTCGGCCGGTCGCGGCTGAGGCGACGTTTCTTCGATTTCGAGCGTTACTGAAATCAGAGACTCGACCGTTCGATGATGCCATGCCGTCAGCTCCGTTTCCGACGCCGTCCTCATGGCGTTTTGAAGATCTTCTGCAGAAACGATTCCCAGCAAACCGCCCGAAGATTCCTGAACAAGGACATGCTGCGTCTCGTGCCGCGCGAAGACTTGAGCCAGATCAACCAGGACCGTCCCCGTTGGAACAATCGGAACCTGCCCGAGTTCGGCGCCGGTGTCTCGAAGCTGACTGGCTGAGCCGCTGATCCTGCTGTCCATCGCTCCGCTCCCCTGTGGATTCGCCCGGCTTGCTCGATCGAGGCATTTGCTTCCCATCACGGATCAAGGCTCAGTGCACGCGCAAACCGATCCCCGTTCATGGAGAAAACCTACCCCTCAGAAGCTCAGGTGGAGCACGACGAGCCTGATTCGGCAGTCAATTCGAACGTGCAGAAACTCACCCCACCTGCATGACGTGACAACTCCTACCAGATCGGCAGACGCGTGACGGCAATGTTTCCGCCGAAACAGACATCGACATCGTCGCCCGTCTCGCGTGGCCGTTCCTGATAGACGCCGCGATAAGTCAGCGAGCCTTCGTTCCTGACAAATTCGACGGGAAGATGTCCTCGACCGACTGGACAATCGACCAGATCGGGACACCGGCCGATCGAATCTTCCTTCAAATCAACATCACAGCCGGCCGCTTCCGTCGACAAGTCCGGCAGATTCACGTTCCAGAAGAATCCGGATTCTGTCGAGTCGGTAAGGATTCGCTGCAGCGCTCGTCCAGCAGCCTCGGTCGCGTAATCCCAGTCGAACGTCCCACCGGCAGCTCGATACTGCGAGAACGCGATCCCAGGACGCCCCAGCAACGCCCCTTCCCGGACAGCGGCCACCGTACCCGACATGAAAATGTCGACGCCAAGATTGGCTCCCGCATTGATGCCGGCGAGAACCCAGTCGCAGTCGGCGGCAATCTCTCGAATCCCGACCCGAGTGCAATCAGCCGGCGTCCCACCGATCGCCCACCAACCAGCCTCGTATTCGCGGATCGAGATCGGTTCGTAAGTTGTCACCCGATGCCCGCAGCCGGAATGCGCTTCCTCGGGGCCGACCACGACAACCTCACCAAACCGGCTGGCTGCGTTTGCCAAGGCTCGGATTCCCGGAGCATCGATTCCGTCGTCGTTCGTGATCAGAAACTTCATGGGCGTCTCGCTCTGTGACAAAAGGCAGGCAATTCAGCGAACCGCCAGACGGCTCCGCGATCCTGACTGCAAACAACATTTTAAGGAACATTCGGAATCGAAGTCTGCGGTTAGAAAATCGCTCGAACGGCAGTCACCGTCGGATGTTAGCGGGGCTGCCACACGTGACGACTCATCTTGACGCTCATCCGCATTCACGCATAGCTTCCCGCACCTTCCTATCCCCTTCCCGGCAGTTCTTGTCGAGACGTCACTCCCCTGCACCTCGTGCTGCCCCCAAGCGATGGAGCGTTCCACATGTGTGGTATCGTCGGTTACGTAGGATTTCGTTCGGCTCCGGAGTTTCTCCTTGAGGGCCTGCGACGTCTTGAATATCGCGGATACGACAGCGCGGGAATCGCCATCCAGAACAACGGCGAGATCGGTATCCGTAAGCGAAAAGGTCGAGTCGAAGAGCTATGCCGACTTGTCGCTGCGAACCCGATCGACGGCACGGCCGGCATCGGGCACACGCGCTGGGCGACTCACGGCGAAACGACCGACCTGAATTCTCATCCGCATGTCGGCGGAAACGGCGAAGTTGTCATCGTTCACAACGGCGTCATCGAAAATTACGCCAACTTGAAAGAGCAGCTTCAGACGATCGGTTACGTTTTTCGAACGACGACCGACAGCGAAGTCATCGCCCACATGATCTGCCACAAATGGCTGGAGCAGATCAAACTCGGAGGCGATCCCGAGTCCTCAGACACTTGCTTGAAAGCGATTGAAGCGTCGCTCAACGAGTTCAAAGGCACGTACGGAATCGGCGTTCTCTTTCGCGAGTTCCCCAACCTTCTGATCGCCGCTCGCGTCGGCAGCCCGATGGTCATCGGCGTCGGCGAAGATGAATACTTCCTGGCCAGCGATGCCAGCCCGCTCGCCGGCTACACAGACGAAGTCGTTTACCTTTCCGACAACGAACTCGCCGTCATGTGCCCGGAAGGTCTCGAACTTCATCATCGCGGCACGGGGAAACAACAGCCGTCAATACACGTGCTCGATCAGGTCGCCAACGACCTCGATCTTGGCCGCTACGATCATTACATGCTGAAGGAAATCTTCGAGCAGCCCGAAGCTCTCGAAAACTGCATGCGAGGCCGAATCGACGACGACGCGGCGACCGCCAAGTTCGGCGGACTGGACATCGACCCACAACAGTTGCGACAGGTCGACCGCATCGTGCTGACCGCCTGCGGAACGAGCTGGCACGCCGGTCTGGTGGGCGAGTACCTGCTGGAAGAATTCGCTCGCATCCCCACCGAAGTCGAATACGCCAGCGAGTTGCGATACCGCAATCCGCCGATGACACAAAATACGATGGTATTTGCCATCACCCAAAGCGGCGAAACAGCCGACACGCTCGCAGCATTGCGAGAGTGCAAACGGAAAGGGCATCGCAGCCTGGCGATCTGCAACGTCGTTGGTTCGACGATCGCTCGCGAATCAGACGGCGGCATCTTCCTGCACGCCGGTCCCGAAATCGGAGTTGCCTCGACCAAGGCGTTTACGTCGCAGGTCACGGCTCTGAGTTTGCTCGCCATCTACTTCGGCCGAATGCGAGGCCTCTCGTACCCTGCCGGCAAAAGAATGCTCAACCAGTTGCGAGAGATGCCGTCCACGATGGAACAGGCTCTCAATTGTCACGAGCAGGTTCAGGCCGTCGCCGAAAAGTATTACGGCTTCGATAACTTCCTGTACCTCGGTCGGCTGTACAACTTCCCGGCGGCCCTGGAAGGTGCTCTGAAGCTGAAAGAAATCAGCTACATCCACGCCGAAGGCTACCCGGCCGCCGAAATGAAACACGGCCCGATCGCTCTGGTCGATGAGAAAACGCCCAGCGTCTTTGTGATTCCAAAGGGCGGCATCTACCCGAAAGTGATGAGCAATCTGGAAGAAGTCAAAGCCCGCAAAGGGCCGGTCATCGCGATCGCCTGCGAAGGCGACACTCGCGTCAAAGAAATGGCCGACGACGTCATCTACGTGCCGGAAGTCGAAGAATTTCTGCAGCCGATGGTCACCTCCGTCCCGCTGCAACTTCTGGCCTACCACATCGCCCTGCTCCGTGGCTGCAACGTTGACCGCCCACGAAATCTCGCCAAGAGCGTGACGGTCGAGTAGGCACACGTTTCCCATAGAAGCGGTGACATTTCAGGTCGGCATGCCAGC
>JBLFXD010000220.1:0-9090 GCA_047611045.1 Planctomycetaceae bacterium
AGCCCGGCTCGACCGCCGAAATCGTTGCCGTGACAAAGAAGCCAGAACCCACTCTGCAGGCTCTGCGTCAACAGATGAACCAGCTGACCGCCGCCCTCGCCTTCACGAAGCAGCGTGGTACAGAACTTGAAGCGCAACGAGACAAGCTGCAACAGATGCAGAAGACGTTGCAGGTCAAACTGGAAATAATGCAGAAGGCGGCAGAGAAAAAGTCACAGCCGTAGACGCTGGTTTCAGCAGCCTCGTCGCGGGCATGACGTTATCGATTTTCACCGCCGGATTCTCCTTGTATTTGCCACCGGCTTTAGCCGGTGGTGTCTGAGTAATGGACAATCTGGTGAGCCGGCTTCAGCCGGACTTTCCGTCGCGGAGTTAGTCAACTGGCTGAAGCCACAAGTGAAGTCCGGCTAAAGCCGGCTGTTTGACCACAATACACCACGGATTCACCAGCTAAAGCTGGTGGCAAAGACTGGAACTGAGAATCCTTAACGGCGTTGCCGCCACGCATAACTCGATCCACGACTCCATGTTTGTTCGTTCAATCCGCGACGGGCATGCGGATGTGCGGGGCGCGGACGGTCGTTAACTCGGCCAGCGCGGCTTCGGCAGAGCGGATGCGGCCTTCGGTGGTGCGGTGGGTCATGATGACCAAGGGGACAATCGGGACTCCTTCATTCTCTGGATCGTCGACCTCGGGGGCTTCGTGCTGAATGATTGATGCCAGACTGATTTCGTTGCTGCCGAGGATGTCGGCGACGTCGGCGATGACTCGCGGGCGGTCTTCGACATTGAAGCGGAGGAAGTATCGGCGTTGAATCTGCTCGGCCGGCATGACCGACAGTCCGGAATCGTCCTGCCAGAGGTTGAGCTGCGGAAACGTTTTTTGCGCTCGGCCGATGGCGACTTCGACAAGGTCAGCCACGACGGCTGATGCGGTCGGCATTTGCCCGGCGCCCGCTCCGGAAAGAACGAGTCGTCCGACGGCGTCGCCTTCCAGTTCGACAATGTTGAGTGCTCCGT
The DNA here is from genome assembly GCA_047611045.1 of Planctomycetaceae bacterium. GTDB lineage: Bacteria > Planctomycetota > Planctomycetia > Planctomycetales > Planctomycetaceae > JABMPE01. The sequence goes on from JBLFXD010000220.1 coordinate 1,021, forward strand.
CGGTTTGCGCGATTGCCCTGTCGAGGCGAAGCAATGTCGGCTCGACGTGCATTTCCAGCTGATCGCCGACGACGCGCGTGACGCCGAGCAGTTTGACTCGGTAACCGAGTTCTTCTGCATAAAGCATGTCCGCCAGTTCGAGCGTGTCGATGCCCTGCCGTGGGAACTCGTTCAGTTCAACTTTCTTACCGAGCGCGAGCTGTGTCAGAAGGATGAGTTTCTGGGCGGCGTCGGTTCCGTCAACGTCCATCGCCGGGTCGGCTTCGGCGTACCCGAGGGCCTGGGCTTCGGCGAGGACATCTTCGTACTGCCGTTGTTCGCCCAGCATTCCGCTGAGAATAAAGTTGCTCGTACCGTTGAGGATGGCTTCGATCGAGACGACCCGATTGCCGGTCATCGAACAGCCCATCGTCGCGATGATCGGGATTCCCCCGGCAACAGCGGCTTCATACGCGACGCAGACTCCGGCTTCGCGAGCGGCGGCGAAGACCTCGTCGCCGTGTTCAGCGAGGAGTGCCTTGTTAGCCGTAACGACGTGCTTGCCGGCGGCGATTGCGGCGAGTACGGCCTCGCGGGCGGTCGTCGTTCCGCCGATCAGCTCCAGAACGACGTCGACTTCCGGGTCAGTAACGGCGATGTTCCAGTCGGTCGTCAATCGGTCAGCCGGAACATCAATATCACGAGCCTTCGATGCGTCTCGAACGACGACGTGTCGAATGTCAAATTCGCGGCCAGCTCGGCGACCTACGGGCGAATCGGGGCCGGTCAGAATTCGAACGACTCCGGACGCAACGGTTCCCAGACCAAGAATCGACAGACGCAGCGCAGGTTCAGACATCTTATAAAAGCTTTCGAAATCAGCAGTCGCGGGCTCAAGAATCGTGTTAAGGCGGGGTTTTCCGTACGGTTGGCTTTGCACGGGCGGCGAATCCTACCGCGTAGGCATTCGGAATTCTTCCGATGCTGAAACGAACTTACCGTGACACTAAGGGCAGCGATACAGGCGGTTTTCGGCGGCGGCACCGAGGCCGATTGCGAGTGCGGGCTGCGGTCCTATAATCGTCAAATTCGATGACTTGAGGCATTCCGATGAACCACCAGCTTCTGGCAACAGAATCCGAAATATCCGTGTCTGAACCCGCTAATTCTCCGCAGGTAACCGACGATCCGTTGGGAAATGCGCAGCCGCCAACGTCCACCGTCCGGGTCGGAGCGGTCAGCTATCTCAACTCAAAACCGCTGGTCGAAGACCTGCAGGAGCTGCTTCCTGAAGCCACCGTCAGCCTCGATTACCCAAGCCGGCTGGCTGATCAACTGGCTGCCGGAACTCTGGACGTCGCGCTGATTCCGTCCGTCGAGTACATGCGCGGGACCGATTACGAAATCATTTCGGACGCGTGTGTGGCCACTCGCGGGCCGGTGCTCAGTGTCAAGCTTTACAGCCGCGTCGATCCAGGAGCGATTCGGACGCTCGCGTTGGACGAGGGGTCTCGAACCAGCGCGACGCTCGCTCGGATCATGCTGCTGGAGCGGTACGGCGTTGATCCCGCTCGGCAGCCGCTGCCGATTGAAATGTCGGTTCAGCATACCGACGCCGACGCCGTCCTGGTGATCGGCGACCGCGCGATGCACGCTCCGCCCGAGCAGTTTCACACGGTGTGGGATCTCGGCGAAGAGTGGCTTGCCTGGACGGGTCTGCCGTTTGTGTTTGCGATGTGGGTTGCTCGTCGCGGCGTTGCTTCGGCCCACGTCGAAGCCATGCTGAGTGAGTCGCGCGATCGCGGCGTCGCTCGGATTTCTGACATCGCAAAACGCGAAGCTTCCAAATTGAACATCCCGGTGGAAAACGCCGAGCGATACCTGACCGAAAATCTTTACTTCCGTCTGACATCGGCAGAGCGAAGCGGCCTGCGGCTGTTTCAGCAACTGGCCGTGCAGGCGGGACTGGCTCCTGAAGGAGTGGACCTTGTCTTCCGGAATTAAGCACATCCTCGATAAGGCCGTCGCTGGCGACCGGCTCACTTCTGAAGATGGGCTCGCCCTGTTGCAGTCGCACGATTTGATTGCGATTGGCAAAGCTGCCGACGCCGTCACGAAGCGACTGCATCCCGAGCCGTACCGAACTTACAACATCGATCGCAACGTCAACTACACAAATGCGTGTGCGGCGGTGTGTGACTTCTGTGCGTTCTATCGACCGATCGGGCACGAAGAAGTTTACGTGCTGACGCAGGAAGCGTTGCATCAGAAGGTGCAGGAAACCGTCGACCTGGGCGGCGACCAGATTCTGATGCAGGGCGGCTTACATCCGAAGCTGCCGCTGGAGTGGTACGAGGAAATGCTCAGCGGTCTGAAGTCCGCTTTTCCGCAGGTCAACATTCACGGCTTCAGCCCTCCCGAGCTGCACCACTTTCACAAGCTCAGCAAGCTTCCCTTGGAAACCGTGCTGCAGCGTTTGAAAGACGCTGGCCTCGGAAGCGTGCCCGGCGGCGGCGGCGAGATCCTTGTCGACCGAGTTCGCAAGTTGATCACTCGCGGAAAAGTGCTGACCGACGGCTGGCTGGAAGTGAACCGCGTGTGGCACAAGATCGGAGGCAAGTCGACCTGCACGATGATGTTCGGCCATGTCGAAACGCTGGAAGAACGCATCGAACACCTCGATCGGCTGCGCAGTCTGCAGGACGAAACCGGCGGCTTCACCGCGTTCATCTGCTGGACTCATCAGCCGCCGCACGAAGCTCCGTGGTACGACAACCGCAAAGACGGCGTCGACATGTCGAAGTTGCCGGAAGCCGGCGCGTTCGAGTACCTCAAGACGCAGGCCATCGGGCGGCTTTACCTGGACAACATTCCGAATATTCAGTCATCGTGGGTCACGCAGGGTGAGAAGATTGGTCAGATCGCGCTGTCGTTCGGGGCCAACGACATGGGCAGCCTGATGATCGAAGAGAATGTCGTCTCGCAGGCCGGAACGGTGTATCACCTGTCGGTCGAGACGCTGCGAAAGTGCATTCGCGAGGCCGGCTACATCCCGCGCCAAAGGAACGTCTTTTACGATTACATCGACAAGGCAGACGAGTCCGGCCAGGGAGAAACTTCGAGCCCTGCCGCTTCGGTGGCGCTGCCCGTGCTGAACTGAGCGAACTCGGCCGGCGAGCCAATTCGCACATCCAATTACCATTGTCCTGAGTGTACAGTCTCGACAGGGAACCCCGCAGAGGGTGCGGTGTATCCCTTGCGATTTCACAGAGACCGTAACACCTGACAATCGAGCATCACGATGATTGAGGTCAGCGAGCTGACGAAATGTTTCTCCGATTCCAAGCGGGGAACCGTCTCAGCATTAAACGGGGTCAGCTTCGAAGTGAAGCCCGGCGAAGTCTTTGGACTGCTCGGCCCCAACGGAGCCGGAAAGACAACTTGCCTGCGCATGCTGAGCACCGTGCTGCGACCAACGAACGGCCGAGCGATCATCTCCGGCTATGACGTTGCCAAATACCCGGTGCAGGTTCGATCGCGAATCGGATTCATGTCGAACAACACCGGCATCTACGACCGCATGACAGCATGGGAAATGGTCGAGTACTTCGGCAAGCTCTACGGTCTGGCCGGTGAGCAACTCGATGCTCGCATGGACGAAGTTTTCACGATGCTGCAGATGCACGAATTCCGCGACATGCTCTGCTCGAAAATGTCGACCGGCATGCGGCAGAAAGTCTCGATCGCTCGCACGATTGTCCATGACCCGCCGGTTCTCATCTTTGACGAACCAACCTCCGGTCTCGACGTGCTGGTCGCTCGAAACGTCATCGAAGCGGTGGCCAAACTTCGCGACGCCGGCAAGTCGATCATTTACTCAACACACATCATGTCCGAGGTCGAACGACTCTGTGACCGGGTTGCCGTGATTCACAAAGGCGACATTCTGGCAATGGGCACTCGACAGGAACTTTGCGAACAACACGAAACAGACTCGATGGAAGACCTCTTCTTCGCACTGATCGACCGTTACGACGCAGCCGCCGTCGCCGTTTGACTGCCGCAGCTTCGACCGACGCTCGCTTAACCAAAACAAATTTACAACCTGGACACTGGCAGGAACGTGCTTCCTGACTGGAGCCCGAAATTATGGAACTCACCTGGAAAAACGTCTGGCTGATTCTTCACCGCGAGGTGCGGGATCAATTGCGCGATCGCCGGACGCTGTTCATGGTCCTGATTCTGCCCATCATGCTGTACCCCGGTCTCGGGATCGGCATGCTGCAGATGACGATGTACTTTACCGAGCAGCCTCGACAGGTCGTCATCCTGAACGCTGGCGAGCTGCCGGATCCGCCGCTGGTTGAAGAAGGCGCGTTTCCAACTCGCTGGTTCAGGTCCGAAGAAACCGCGTCGAAACTGCGAGTCCTGACCGACTCGCCCGACGACGAAACTCGGCTGCCGAACGTCTCCGAAGACGAGCAGAAACAATTGCTCGAAGACGCCGCGAAGATTCGGGAATTGATCGAGCAGCGTAACAATCTGGTCGTCCAGCTCGCTCCGTGGAACGCTGGCCTGGCCGACGAGCTGCCGGGAGTCCAGTCAGCGGTGCTGCGAAACGCGATTCAGAACGGCGAAACTCCGGAACAGCCGGAAAACTACGCGGCGATGATCGACGAGTACCATGAGCTGAAGAAAACGATCGGCGAAGCGTTTGCAACCAGCAAGCTGCAGGTGCTGATGATCGTCCCAGAAGGCTTCGCCGAAAATCTGAAATCCGTCAACACGCTGCTTGCTGATCGAAGCGTCGGCAATGACGAGCTGATGAACCTGCCACTGTTGCGTCCGATTCTGGTCCGCAATCGAGCCGACGAAAAATCCGACGTTGCCTACCGGCGCGTTCGAGAAGCGATCGACAAGTGGGAACGTCAGCTGTTGAAAGACCGGCTTGAGCTGGCTCAGCTTCCCGAGACCGTGCCGGATCCCGTCAGTCTGCTTTCAATCGACGTCGCGAACGAGGAAGAAATCGCGGCGAGCATGTGGGGGAAATTATTTCCCGCGTTGCTGATCATCATGGCTCTGACCGGCGCGTTCTATCCGGCGATCGATGTGGCCGCCGGAGAGAAAGAACGCGGCACGATGGAAACGTTGCTGATCTGCCCGGCGACTCGGTCTGAAATCGTCGTCGGAAAATTTCTGACAGTGATGCTGTTCAGCATGTCCACGGCGTTGCTCAATCTAATCAGCATGGGTTTTACCGGGCAGTACATCGTCTCGATGACCGCCGGTGCCGCTAGTTCTGGAATGGGAGCCGTTCCGCTCCCCACTCCTCTAGCGTTGTTCTGGCTGGTCGCTCTGCTGGTACCTCTGGCCGCGTTTTTCAGTGCGGTCAGCCTGTCGCTGGCGACCTTCGCTCGCAGCAACAAAGAAGGGCAGTATTACCTGACGCCGTTGCTCACGGTCACGATGGGTTTGACGATATTTTCGATGTCGCCATCGATCGAGTTGACGGCCACCGGCGGCGCGTCCTTGTTCTACTGTGCGATGCCGATCGTCGGCCCGGCGCTGCTGCTCAAAGCGTTGCTCATGAATCCGGGCAACACCGAAGTTCTCGTCTTCGCGCTGCCGGTCCTGATGTCGAGCATCGGTTACAGCCTGATCGCGCTGTGGTGGGCGGTTGAGCAATTCAAGAGCGAAGACGTCCTGTTCCGCGAGGCCGAGCAGTTCGATCTGAAACTGTGGCTGCGACATCTGTTTCGCGAAAAAGCTCCACTGCCAACATTCGCGATGGCTGCTGGCTGCTTCATGCTGATGATGTTTCTGCAGTTCCTGACGATCAAACTTCTGACCGGATCAATGGTGGGTGTGGCGGCGGAGAATCTCAGCAGGAAGATGATGGAGCTGGCTGTCGTTCAGCAAATGGCTCTCATCGCTGCTCCGGCAATCTTTATGGCCGTGCTGTTCACATCCAGCGCCCGCAAGACCCTGCGGCTGAGAATGCCGAGCGGCCGAATGCTGGCAGTCGCCATCGCGCTGCCGTTCGTTCTGCACCCGCTGGCGATCGAGCTGCTGGCCAGTCTGCAGAACTTCTTTCCGCAACTTCCCGACAGTGCGAAGGCGGCCTTTGCGGCCATGTCGGATGACACGCTTCCGCTTTATGTGATCATCGGAGTTTTCGCGCTGACGCCGGCACTGTGTGAAGAAGTCGCCTTCCGAGGCTTCATCCTGTCCGGCTTCGGCAGTGGTGGCCGCACTGGAGTGGCGATCGTTCTGTCGAGCGTCACCTTCGGGCTGATTCATATGGTCCCTCAGCAGGTCTTCAACGCTTCGCTGCTGGGGTTGGTTCTGGGCCTCATCGCCGTCCGAAGTAATAGCTTGCTGCCGGGCGTCGCGTTCCATCTATGCTTCAACAGTCTGGCCGTCTTCCACGGAATGGCCAGCGCAAACCTATCAGAGTCGAGGCCCGACTGGCTCGACAACGATCTCATTTCGTGGTTCGTATCCTGCCCGAACGACACGCTGCGGTACAACTTCCTCACGCTGATGACCTGTGCCGGCGCAGCCTTCCTGATGATTCGCTGGCTGATCAATCAGGGAGAATCCAGCAAAGACACGAACTCTCTCCCGCGAGTCCAACCCGAAGCTATCGCCCTCGCCAGCACGGCCACCTGACCGTCGCCTCGCCAATTTCAGACGCCTTGTTCCGCTGGGTCAGGTTGCTAGCATCCTCGCAACCTATCCTACGGAGAGACGCATGGCCGACGAACCAGCTCAATTGAACATCCGAGTTCCGACGCCGATTCACACCTGGGTGCAGCGAGCTTCGAAACGCAGCGGACTGTCGCAAAAGGCATTCGTCGTTTCTCTGATCGAAGAAGCGATGGATCGCTCGAAGGGGCCTTCGCTGTTCGACAAGCCCGAAGAACCGCCTACCGCCTCGATGTTCGACGGCGAAATGCCATTTCGATTCATCGATCTCTTCGCCGGAATTGGCGGGCTTCGAATCGGTCTGCAGCGAGCGGGCGGTCACTGCGTCTTTTCCTGCGAAATTGACACTTACGCTCAGAAGACTTATCGAGCGTGGTTTGGCGAAGAGCCCGCTGGCGATATCCAGGACTTTGTTTCCGGCAAAGGCATCCCCGAGCATCATCTGCTGGCTGCCGGTTTTCCGTGTCAGCCGTTTTCGATCGCTGGCGTGTCGAAAAAGAAAAGCCTGGGACGCGAACACGGTTTCAAAGACAAGGCACAGGGAACGCTGTTTTTTCAACTCGCTGAAATTATCGATAACAAACAGCCGGAAGTGCTTCTGCTGGAAAACGTCAAGAACCTGAGGTCCCATAACAAAGGGGACACCTGGCGAACGATTCACGGCCGCCTGTGCGACCTCGGGTATGCGATTTTCGACCAGACAATCGACGCTGCCGACTACGTGCCTCAGCACCGCGAGCGAATTTTCATCGTTGGATTTCGCCGCGACATTTACGGGGACAATCCGCCGTTCGAATTTCCGGATCCCCCCGAAGGTGCGCGGCGAAAATTCCGAGACATCCTCGAACCAACGGCCAAAGTCCCGGCGAAGTACACGCTCAGTGACAAGCTGTGGAATTACCTTCAGGAGTACAAGAAGAAGCACGCCGCGAAGGGCAACGGCTTTGGCTTCGGCATGACCGACCTCGACGGAATCAGTCGAACGCTTAGCGCCCGCTACTACAAAGACGGAGCCGAGATTCTCATCCCTCAAAAACGCCGAGGCCCCCGACGCTTGATGCCACTGGAAGCCGCTCGGTTGATGGGCTTTCCGCCGGAGTACGCTGAGAATCAGGTCGTGTCAGACACGCGAGCCTACAAACAGTACGGCAACGCCGTCGTGCCCCTCGTCGCCGAAGCCGTCGCGAAGCAAATCGTCAAAGTCATGAAATGGCAACGGCTCAATGTGCCGACCGCTTTACCAGTCAAACGACTGGCTTCCGTGGACGCTTAAGGCTCGTCCCGCGAAAAAAGATCGCAATTCTCCATTGCCGAAGCTGCCAGCTTCGGACCGACGCTGGCAGCGTCGGCAACGACACACCACCACCTTGTATCCAACCCTTA
>JBLFXD010000221.1:0-9074 GCA_047611045.1 Planctomycetaceae bacterium
ATTCCGAAGTGCCCGGCTCGGAAGAAGAATATCACGAATTCTGGAACGAAAACGTCGGGGAGATTCTGCAGGGCAGTCACCCGCTGGGCACGAAACTTCATCGCGTGCTGCTGACGTTGTCCGTCCTGATGCTGGGCGACGAGGCTCGACACTGGGTGACGAGCGTGGCCCAAAGCGCCGCGGTAACCGCTGGCCAGTTTCACATTCAGGCAGGCAGTCGCAGTCTGGCAGTGTTCTGCCTGGACAACGATTCTGAATCGTGGGGACGTGCGACTCAGCAGGGACTTATCGACGAGGCGGTGCAGCCCGACGTGGCTGTGATTTATCCCAGCGGCAGCGAGCCGAAAGATCGTCCAAGATACGGCACGCCGGCGGCTGGACATTCATTGCCGACACGATCAAGGCCGCTCGGTCCGACCCAAATCTGGATGGATGACGAACGCGAAGCTTCGGCCGATCTGGACGCACTTTTGGCTTCGCTTCAAACCCAACTCAAGGCATGAAAGGTGTCCAGTGGCTGAATTAACTCTTCCAGATCTCGCTGACAAAGTGGTCCGGTTATTGACAACCGAGTCCGGCGAATTTCCACAGCCATACCGGCTTCGGCCGCGACTCGCCGTCAATAAGGATGCCGGGGCAACCGGGCTTGAGTTCAACCTTGATGCAGTGCTCACCGGACCGGGCGATCAGGAAGGACTCATAACCGTGCAAATCTTGTCGCAGGATCGCCTTCGAAAAACCCGGAATGAAGTGCGTGCTCTCACAACCTGGCTGACGCGAACTGGCTCGAGGCGTCCGCTGACTCTGGTGGCAGTTACGGAAGGTCCGAATGACGAGACAATGCCGAACGATCACCCTGAAGTCACTCAGCTCGTTGAGCAACAAGCTGTCCCGTTACTGCTCCGCGAGTTGGCAACGTTGTGCCATGTTCTCGTCGTCACGTTGGACGATGCCGTTCGAGACGAAGGCGACTCCGCGATTCGTCGACAGCTGGTTTCTCTCATGCCACTGGAGTTGCCGCCAGCGTTTGCGAAGCGACAACCAGCCTTCGAAAGGCTCCGCGAGAACGTCAACGAGACCGCAACTTTCCAGGAAAGCGATCTCTTCAACGACCTGTTGAAAGCTTCCGCGAAGTCACAGGATGCCGTGGCAGCGACGATGAAAAAGTGGATCGAAACCTGCATTTCAGACGCTCGCGAGGTGCCACATGATTAATCGCTTGGTTGAGCTGAATATGCAGGGTTTCCGGCTGTTTCGTGATCCTGTTTCCGTGCCGCTGGATGCAGACGTCGTTCTCATTTATGGGCCAAACGGGTCGGGTAAAAGCAGCCTCGTCCAGGCGATTGAGTTTTCGATCACGGGCAAAGTTTCGTCACTCGAATCATTCGCCGCCGACTACCCAGGTTGTTTGAGAAACGGATCGGCTGACGAATGTGCCGCGACCATCCGGTGTCGCACTGACAAGGGAGAAGTCTCGCAGAAGTACGTCGTCGAAAATGACGGACGCGTTTCTTCGCCCCAGCTTGAGTTTTCGGCAACGGATCGACAGCTCTTCACAGAGCGATGCCTGCTGTCTCAAGTGACGTTGGGACGGCTGTTTGAAATTTATCAGACGAAGAATTCGACCGATGAACAGCCGCTGGTTTCGTTTATTCGGGAACTGCTGAAACTGGAACGGCTCGATCAACTGACCGCCGGCCTTGAGCTTGTCAGTCTACCTCAGACAACCAGAAAGCAGGTTCCGGCTTACGCCCAGCTTGAAGAGGACATCAAAAGCGAACGGCAGAAGAATAATTCGCTGCGGGATGAGTTCGCCGCACTTCCTTCGATGGAAGAATTGTTGGCATCGGCCGCTGAAAATGTCCGCCAGCAAATGGGCGACAGCCTCCCGCTGCAGGATAGCCTCGCGTTGGACACCGAAAGTTTTGGGCGAGTCATTGATCAGCTCGACAAGCTTATCGCCGAGTTTGCGGAGTCGTTGACTGAAACCCGTAAACAGCTCCAGCAGGTTCGCGAACTTTTGGCTCAGGATCAAGAAGCACTTACGATATTGAAGTCAGCCGGCGATCCCGGGAAGTTGTCCGCCCTGAAAGTCGACTTGGAAAAGTTGCCGCCTCAACTGGCAAACGACGATTTGGAAATCCGTCGCTGGCTGAAGAACGCCGTTCTGGCCGACGAGATTCCCGCTGCACTGGGCGACCTTGCGAATGAATACGTTGCTCTGACACGGTCGGGTGAGGGGACCGACCGCTCAGTAGAAGTCGTGCGGCGATGGGATTTCCTGCTCGCACAGCAGCGAGAACTGTTTTCCAGCTGGCGTGACGATCGTTCAGGGTCATTGGATATGCTCGCGCAGCAGGCCAAAGTGCTTGCCAGGCAGCTGGGAAAAAGCGAAACGGATCTGACCGAAACACAACTTGCATTGCAAAAGTCTGTCGCTGCGGATGCGGCAGCATCGGTGGCACGCAACTGGGCAAAAACGCTGGCCGAAGTCCTGCAAAAGAAGGACAAGAATCTGGGCGAAACGGCCGACGACTGCCCTGTCTGTGAGCGAGATTATTCGGAGTTAAAACAGGGAGATCTGAGTGACCGGCTGCGGCAACGGATCGAGTCGCTCAACGCCAACCTGGAAGAACTGGAGTCAGACGCGCAGCGTCGACACGATCTACAAACGAAACAGGATGAACTTTCAGCAGAAAAACAACGGCTCTCAAATAAGCTGATCAAAACTGCGGCCAGCCTCAAGGAAAGTAATCAGCTTCAGACTCGAATGAAATCGCTCGACGAAGAGTTCGACCGCGTCGAGCCGGCGATCGGACGAGCCATCGAACTCCTGAAGCATGAAGAGCTGCTGCGGACTCAATTGACGGAGTTTGTTACGCAGCAGCAACGCATCACGAATGCTCGTCAGCAACTAATCGATTTGTGCGACAGGCTCAGCCTGGATGTGCCGGAATCGTCGGCTGATGACGCTGGTCTGGTGGCGTTTTTTGAAAACGCAACTCGGGAGCAGGTCGAGTCAGCGGCGGACAAAGAGCAGATTCACCAGCAGGCACTCGACTTTCTCGACGAACTTGTGCGCTCATGGAACCGCCGAAAGAATCTGGTTGATGACTGCGGACAAATCGCTCAAAAGCTGGAGAGGCTTGAACAGGCAAAGACATCTATCGACGATGAAATCAAGCGAGTTCGCAAGTTTCGAGATGTCGCCAACCAAGTCAAGAAGGATGTCATTGAGGAAGTGTTCAATGAATCTCTCAACCGGTTGTGGGGTCAACTATTCGGCAGGCTGGTGAAGTCGGAACCGTTCCGCTTGTCACTGAGTGAGTTGAAGATTGTAGCTCGCAAGTTGAAGGTCAACTTTGAAGCGACCAGCGATAGCAATCAATTCGGTCAGCCGGGTGCAGTGCTGAGTTCAGGCAATCTCAATACGGCCGCTTTGAGCCTTTTTCTGACACTCAACCTGATCGAGCAAACGAGGCACGATGTCCTGGTACTCGACGATCCTGTTCAGAATATGGACGACATGCACGTTGTTCATCTGGCGGAAGTGTTGAAGTCAGTCGCTCGCGAAACCGGCAGACAGGTCATTGTGGCCGTTCATGAGAGGCCACTTCTTGAGTATCTCAGTCTTGAACTGGCGCCGACGCATTCGACTCACTCACTGATAACGCTTGAATTGGAGCGAGATTCTGAATCCTTCCTGTCGACCATCAAACCAACATGCCACAAATGGCGGGCCGACAATCTTGCATTCGGTTAAACGTGGTTGACCGTGGGCACAAAAAAGCCAGCCGGGATTTGATCCCGACTGGCTTTGTCTTTTCACGGATATCCGTGCCGCGAATCAGTCGTCGTAATCAACGACGACCCAGCCGTTCTTGACGCGAATTTCGACGCGGTACTTACCGTAGTCGTACTTTGTGTAAGCGCCGTTCTTCTTGCAGGTCACCTTCGGACCGTGATCCTTCTGGCAGCCGCAGGCCGGCTTCGGAGCACAGCAGCTTGGCTTCGGTGCACAGCAGGTGTGGCAAGGCTGCTTCTTAGGAACGCAGATCTTCACGTAGACGCACTTTGGCTTCTGGTCGCAAGCACACTTGCAGGGATCCGGCTTCCAGCATGGATCGAGAACTTTGACGATCTTCGTCTCGGCACAAGGAGCGATGTGGTCGAGGTCTTCGTATTTTACGCACTCGAACAGTTCGATCGCTTTGCTCTCAGCGACTGGTGCTGGAGCGGCTTCTTTGTGGTGATCGAAACTTCCCACAAACGTACTTGGGAACAACGGGCTGAAATCTGCTGCCGAAGCAGTACTCGCAGCGGCCATGACGGCAACCGCACAAAACACACTAGCTAGCTTTCTCATCGCGAACTCTCCTGTTGGCTGCCACCCGAGTGATTTCGGGCATTGGACAGAAACTGAAACTCATCAACCGCAGGACATCCGAGCCCCCCGGCTCGCCCTGCCTTTTAAACATACAACACAAGATCAAATGCGAAAGGTGTCGCCGTTCTGATCTTTGAGGTTTTCAGGGAATACTGTGTGAGCTGTGACGTTTACGAATACTGGGTCGCCCTTGAAGTGGCAAGGAACCCGCTGACGTTTCTCCGATTATTGTCGCAGATACCACAGAATTCCTGATCGTCCGATCCGCCGCACTCAGTAAGCGGCAATGCAAAGCACGTATTGCGCCATAAGAGCGATGCCGAAGTGGCAGGTTGCCTTCTGGCCGTCACTCGGCACCGTTTTCGTATGCCAAAATTGCAGTGCCAAAATGACAATTTTCCGCTTCTTATGTCAGGAGAACGTTCGTAAGTCACTAACAGTAAAGGGCTAACAACAGGTCTATTGCGAAGATGTTGGGTTTGGTACGGAGTCTGCTTTAAGGGTGACGCCTGACAGGATTCGGGAATGCAGGCCTGCAAACAAAGTTGATACTTTTCAAACCTCATGACCAAATTACAAAGGATGAGTGCGCCATGCTGCCCGGAACGCCCACATTTTCGCGCATTTGGAATCTTTCGCCCACCACATTGGACGAACTGCGCCGCGAGTTTGACAACGCGGTTGGTTCGGTGAGCGGAGCTGTCTCACGAACGTGCGGCAGCCAGCCGCCACTGTCAGTTTGGGAGAGTGACGAGCGTTTGGTCGTCGAGTTCGACGTGCCGGGAGTTCTCCAGTCGGATATCCAGGTCTCTGTCGAGGACGGAGTTCTGACCGTCGCGGGAACGCGAAAACCGTCTGAGCACGCTGGAGAACAGAAACCGGCAGACGTTCGAATTGGCGAATTCAGCCGCAGTATCAAACTGCACGGATCTCTCGATCCAACGTCCATCGAAGCCGAATTGGACAACGGAGTACTGACGTTGTCGATCAGTCGCCGAGCCGAAGCTCAGCCACGAACGATTCCCGTCACGGTACGAAGTCGATCGGCGGAAACTTTGTCGGGAGGATCTGACGAGGCGTCGACCTAACGCCTTCGGTCAATTGATGCCGAACTGTTTCCCTCGCAATGCTTGAACCACCTTGCCGCAGACGACGTCGTGATCGAGATTGAGATCGACAGCGTCTGCGGCTTTTTTGCGCGCCGAGTCGAAAGACAATCTAGGATGAAGTCATCGCTTCTGGCGGTTTAACTCACTCCTTCGCATAATTCGATCCGGCAGTAATTGGTTGTAAGACCGAGCGGCAAGAATAAGACAAGGGAGCAATGGATGGCGATCAGGTGGGGAATCATCGGGTGCGGCGACGTCGCGAAAAAACGAGTGGCGGGGGCAATTCAGAATGACCCCAACAGCGAACTGGTCGCGGTCTGCCGCCGCGACGAGGTGAAACTCCGCGATTTCGCTACTGAGTTCGGAGTCTCGATGGCCACGACGTCGGCCGACGAACTAATTGAGTCGTCCGAAATCGACGCCGTTTACATCGCGACACCGGTCAATCTGCACTGTCCACAAACGATTTCCGCCGCAGAGGCCGGCAAGCATGTCCTTGTCGAAAAGCCGATGGCGATGTCGACTGCTGAGTGCGACGAGATGATCGCTTCCTGCGCAACGGCTGACGTTCGACTCGGCGTCGCATACTACCGCCCTTTCTACCCGGTCGTTCACCGAATTCAGGAGCTTATTCAGGCTGGCGAAATCGGCAAGGTGCTTTCGGTCTCCGCCACAACCTGTACGCCATTTGCGTTGGAACCGGATGACGATGGCTACTGGCGAGTCCTGCCCGAAGCCGGCGGCGGTGGAGCCTTGATGGACATCGGCAGCCATCGTCTGGACTTGTTCCTTCGCATGTTCGGCCCGGTCGCAGATGTAAAGGCCCAGTGCGGAACGGTGGCTGCGAATTATCAGGCCGACGATGTCGCGACGCTCGCGTTGCGTTTTGATTCGGGCGTGCATGCCGTCCTGCATTGCTGCTTCGGTTCAACGACTGATCCCGACGAGTTTGCAGTTCTCGGCACGGAAGGGCGACTCGTAAGCCGACCCTTAAACGGCGGAGGGCTGACCATCGAGCATGGTCGTGACCAGACGGTGGAACAACATCCTCCGGCGTCGAACTTCAATTCGCCCTTGATCGCAGACTTCTCCGCTGCCATTCTTGAGAATCGCCCACCGCTCGTCAGTGGCGAAGTCGGTCGCGATGTGAACTCGGTAATGGAGCAGGCTTACGCAAGCTCGCGACAGTAGCTGCTTCTCACCATGCCGGCGCAGTGTGGAGACGCTTCACTTGAACAGACAAAACGTTGTCTGACCTGAGAACTTCGAAAGGTAACTCTGATGGCCAAACTCAAATCCGCGGTTGTCCTGACATTAGCCCTTGTGACTGGTGGTGCTTTACTGACCGCGGTTGCTCAGGAAACATCGAACGCAGAAGCCGCCAGGGCTGCAGCAAAGAAAGCGCAGGCTGAGGCCGAATCCGCGGCACGCTTCGCGGAGGTTGCCGAGGAAGAATCCGATCGAGAGCAACCTCGTGACGAGGATCGGGATGAAGAACGCGGTCGAGAAGAACGGAGAGACGGCGACCGGGAGCGTGACGAAGAACGAGGGCGCGATGGCGATCGTGACGAAGAACGTCGACGTGACGAGCGTCGTGAAAGGGACGATCGCGATCGCCCCAATCGGGAACGGGAAGACGATGAACGAGAACGCGATGACCGAAACCGCCGTGAAAGAGACCAGGGCGAAGAAGCACCGGAACATCGCGAACGCCTTGCCAAAGAGCACGAAGAATTTGAGCGGCGAGTCATCGCCATGCGGCGAGAAATCGAGGAGCACGCCAAGGCTGGCCGTCGCGATCAGGCAGAACGACTCGAACGCGAACTACGAGAACACATGCAGGAGTTCCGCAACCGGCAGACCGGGCGCCGCGGCGGGGATGAAGAAATCCACCAACGGATGGAGCATGTGCATCACGCCGTTGAACTTCTTCGAGAAGCCGCCAAACAGCTTCACGAAGCCGGCATTCACATGCCTGCCGAAGAAATCATCGAGTTTTCCGAAAAGATCGCTCGTGACGCACCGAGAGAATTACAGGAACGGCGGCATGATGGCGAAGGTCGCCGCGATGGCGAAGAGCGAGAACATGACGGTGAACGCCGTGAACTGGAGCACGTCCTGGAAACTCACGAGCATCGAATTCACCAGCTCGAGGACCAGTTGAACGAAGTTCGCGAGTTTCTCAAATCAATGAAGCGTCGTCGCGACAAGGAAGAAGAATGATTCAAGCGGCCACGAACCGAATCGCGAACTCTTGCAAACAGCAAGTGCTCATCCTAACTTCACCGCCACACCGCCAGTGATGCGTCAAGCAGATGGCGACTGCCAAGCGGGGACGTAGCTCAGCTGGGAGAGCGCTGCGTTCGCAACGCAGAGGTCGCGAGTTCAAGTCTCGTCGTCTCCATTTCGTAAGCCCTTGCTATGCAAGGGCTTACGACCCGCTGCTGGTGATACCTTTTTGGTCAAATCACTGGTGATACCTTCGGTGATACCCCAGGTGATACCTTTGGGACGACGAATGGTAGCTGAGCGGTCTCGAAACGGTCGCTCAGTTCAAGCCGCAAAGACGTCTCGTCAGGGCCAGCATGCGATCCTGACGGCCCTGCGAGCGACTACGTTTTCTTCTTGATGCTCAAGTTCGCCGCCCCGAACTCCCGGCCCCGTTGATTGACGGGCGACTTCGGGCCTACACCAGACCCGGGGATCAACTTCTTGATCTCTTCGCTGGGTCAGGAACCAGCGTCGTAGGTGCCCAGACCCTTCGGCACACTCAGAGATCAGATGAGCAACTGGCTCGGCAGCGATGCCCAGATTGGCGGAGGAGGATCACCATCGTTCGACAACGCCAATTGGCGAATCGTCCAAAGCTGAGGTCGAAAAACTAGACCATCCAGGTGCGAATCGTCTGCTCGGCTGTTTTTAAGGACCAAGCCCATGCCTTGGTCGCCAACTAAACAGGCGGAAGGACTAATGTGCATCCTGATGCTAATTCGAAAGCAAGAGGTGCTGTTCGATCGGGACGTATCGGGTTGCTGCCTGAATCAGACTTGCCGCTGTGAGCTTTCTCACACCGTACACCTCGACCTCCACGCCGTGGGCATCCCTGAGCTTCTTGACCGCCAGGTCGAAGTCGCCATCGCCGGACACCAGCACCGCTACGTCGACCTCATTTGCGAGTTCGATCATGTCGAGGGTAATGCCGACGTCCCAGTCACCCTTCGCGGAGCCATCACTTCTCTGAATGAAGGGCTTGAGCTTAACCTCGAAGCCGATCGACTCAAGAATTTGCTGGAACTGGATTTGTTTCTGGTCCTTCCGGTCGATGGCGTAGGCAAAAGCTCGGACGACTTCTCTTCCTGCAGTGACTTGATCCCAGAACGCTCTGTAGTCGAAGTGACATCCGTAGATCTGCTTGACCGTGTAATAGACGTTCTGCACGTCTACGAAGACCGCGACTCTATCCATGGGGTGACCTGTCTATCGCCGTACAAGAACAAACTCGTCGCGTAGATCGTGGGACAATCAGCTCGTTTCGCCAGCGGATTGGTTTTGAGATTATCGTAACGACTCAGCCGTCT
>JBLFXD010000222.1:0-9069 GCA_047611045.1 Planctomycetaceae bacterium
CGTACGTCAGCCTGGGTGATTTGCGATTGCTCGCCGGCTACGACGAGATCGAGACTCCCGCGTGGCTCGGCCCGGCTCATTCGCCGTTCCGTATCGACGGACCCGGCCACGAAAACCTGACGCTCAACGGGATCACACCGGAACGATTCCGAGACCGACAGTCGATGATGCGAACTCTGGACCTGATTCGTCGTCAGGCCGATGTCGCCTACGAAGATGTCAGGGCGGCCGATCATTTTCAGGCTCAAGCACTGGAGCTTCTGGCGTCGACGCGAACACTCGACGCCTTTGACATCAGCCAGGAATCTCAGAGCGTGCGTGATTCGTACGGTGGATACGATGAGTTTCTGCGGGCAAGACGGCTGGTCGAAGCCGGCGTTCCTGTGGTCACACTGCCGGCTCGGTTTCCTGTCCGAGTAAACGGCGCACCAGATCCCGGCGGTTGGGACACGCACGCCTACAACTTCAAACTGCTCAAGGAAAAACTGCCACGCTACGACCATGCCATCGCTGCACTGATCAACGACCTCAGCCAGCGTGGCCTATTGGACGACACGGCGATTGTCGTGTGGGGCGAGTTTGGACGTCGTCCGAAAATCGGCAACGTAACCCCGGACGGTCGTTCACATTGGCCAGCGGCTGGTTTCGCGCTGCTGGCCGGTGGCGGACTGAAGACTGGACAGGTCGTCGGAGAAACCGACCGGCTCGGAGAAGCATCGACGGGAAGACCGTTTGTCCCGTCGAACATCCTGGCCACGCTTTACCATACCCTCGGAATCAGCCTCAGGCAGACGCTGCCCGACCATGCCGGGCGACCTCAGTTTCTGCTCGACGAACGCGAACCGCTTCGCCAGTTGCTGTAACCGCAACGCGCGAATCGTCGCGATGAACCGTCGGACAACTGGGGCTCTGCACTCATTCGCTCGTCCGATGACGATGCTGCACCGCCTGGATCAATGCTTCGCCATAGAATCGCCAGAGAAATTCAGGAGACTGAATCGCGGCGTTGCGGGGAAGTTCGAAGGTGATCGTTGGGATGCCCAGTGTCACTCCGGCGTAACTTCCCAGTGAGCCGGGACGGCTGCCGAGTTTTTTGACGGGGAGCGGGCAGTGCTCGCTCATCACTTTGGCCAGCTCTTTGGCGGGGCCGTCGTAGTCGACGCATTGCAACGGCTCGTGCAGAGTGACGATGTGATTTGGCAGCGTATCGTTGATGACCTGGTAGATGGCCAGGGCTTCCGGTTCAGACAGTGCGTTAAGGCCGTAGCGGCTGGAGTTCTGCCGGTTCTCGGCCGGGAAGTTTCGGTTCAGGTCGACTCCTCGCGCGTTGTAGCGTTTTTCGCTTTCAACGCCGTCCGGATTCACGACGGGCATCAGCACGAGTGTCACACCGGTCAGTAAATCAGGGTTCTCGACGACGTCTTCAGCAAGGCGGTTCAATAACGGAGTGCCTGCCGCTTCGTTTCCGTGAATCGACGCCATCATCAGCACGACGTATTCGCCATCGCCAATTCGGCGGCAGATGATCGGTCGGCTTTCAACAGAATGCCCTACGATCGCCTCGGACATTGAAACCTTCTTCGCAATGCTCACCACTTTTACGGCAGCGGACTCTGGCGCAAGTACCTTGGGTGTCACCGCACCTGATCGCTCTTCAAGAATTCCTTGTTTGTGCTGGTTTGCGGACGCCATGTTTCCAGCTGACAGCGATTCTCCCCGTGCATGAGTACGCAAGCTACGTGCCGCGAAGCGACGCTGCTGAGCGAACATCACCACCACGCACGCCAGTGCAAGGGCGACGAACAACTGCGCTATAATTCGCTTCCGGTCGCCTGGCACTGATAGCTCGCTTCTTCTCGCGGTTAAGAGGGCTGCATCACAAAGGAAGCGGACAGGATCGTCGCAGCACAGCCGGTGAGCAACTCCAGACAGACGCGTGGACCATTTCACTCTGCGTGGCCTGCCAAATCGTACTCGACTGTCGAACGAACGAGCCCTTCAGTCACCCTCGCCCCCGGAATTCTGACGACAGCTCTGCAGATTCGTGTCAGGTGGAACAACGGAACAACTCAACCGTTGCACGGACACTCTTTTCCGCAATCCGTACTCCACGTTTCACAGCGTGGGCTAGCATTTTACAGCCGATCGACTTGCTAACGACGCGATGACACAACACCGGCACGCCCAAAGCTACTCGCACCCGAAGCCGACCATCGAACTGGCGGCTGCGGAAACGGTACCAGGCTTGGGAATTCGCGGCCTGCTCCTTAGTAAACGAGGTCTCCAGAAATGCTGACTCGCAGACTTGTGATCCAGTTCATAATTCTACTTTCCGGAGTTCGCGCGGTCGTGGGCGGCGATCTGCAGATTGAGTACCTCGGCCATATTTCCGTTCCGATAGTGCCTTATGACGACGAGGTTTTTGATCGCGGTCATCATTTCGGATACTCGCGAGGCACGTTCTGCTACATCCCCGAGCGGGACACGTTCCTGATGGTCGGGCATCCTTACTCGCAGGAGTTTGCCGAGCTTTCCAATCCTGGCCCTGGCAAACGAGCAAAGATCGTTCATGGCTTTGTTGACGTAACACAAGGCGCGCTGGCCAGGCAGGAACAGGAGGCTGACTCCCAGATCAATATCCAGTCGCTGCTGTACGACCGCGGTCGCGTCTATGTGTCCTCGGAGATTTGGTACAACGTGGCTGGAGGCTTCATCCGCACTCACGGATCGTTTCAGCCGAACCTGGATAACCCGGAATTCTCTGGCTGGTGGCGAATTGGAGACTGGTCAGGACAACTCACCGGCTACTACATGGCTCGGATTCCCGACCGATTTGTTGAAGACGGAAACTGGTTACTGACTGGAGCCAGCATCAGTTGGCGCGCCGGCGGCAGCTCCGGCCCCTGCGCGATTCTCGCCAACCCGGACGGAGCTGTCGAAGGGGCACGCGTCCCGTCTTCAGAACTTCTCATCTATCGCGCCGAGCAGGACGTACCTCGACGTCTCGACTTCACCAGTCCTCTTCACAAGGGAGTCTCGCTGTATCCAGGCAGTGTCGAAGGCTGGATGGGCGGATGCCATGTCGGCGGAGCGGCGGTCGTCGGAAACCGTCTGATCTTTTTCGGTCGCCAGGGAAAAGGGTACGACTTCTATGGCTCCAATGAAGACTACACCCGACTCACGAAGTTGAAGGACACATTCGAAGGCAAGGGCTACAAGAGCGGTCCGTATGAAGCGGCAATGTGGATCTACAATCTCGATGCATTGAATAAAGGCGACCGCTCCGTCGTCCGCATGACATTCCCATGGGCGGTGAGTTCGTTCGGACGAGGCGACCTGAGAAACGCCTGCGTGCATGGCGACCGACTGTACGTCTCAGAGGCGGCTGCAGAAGTCGCCGGTGAGGATCCAATTCCGGTCATCCACGTCCTGAAAATCAGCGAGTAACCAACCGAATACGCAAACTACAGGGCAGCCTTCACCAACTAAGTGACCTGTTTCATCGATCCGTAAAGTGTTGTCATTGAGTAGTTGTTTGACCCGAAGCCGCAGGTGCCTTTGACGTTTAGAAACGCCATCGCCTGCGGCTTCGGGGCAAACGATCAAACGCGTCAGGACTTATGAAACAGCCCACAAAGTTGCGATCAGCCAATGCAGGAACGGTAGATGTCCAGCATCTGCTGGTTTCTTGTCTCAATGGCGAATTTCGACAACGCAACGCTTTTGCCCCGCTCCCCCATGTCGCGCCTCAGCTCTGGCGATTCGATCAGCTGGACGAGGTAGTCGAAGAGCTGGCCAGAAACGTACTGGTGGAAGTCTTCTGGAATCGTCTGGACCTGATAACCTCTAACGAAGCTAAGCACGTTGAATTCGCTGATGTCGATCAGAAATCCCGTTTTTCCGTGATCGACAATTTCCGGGATGGCGAATTCGTTGGTCGCGATCACCGGCAGGCCGTACGCCATCGCTTCCAGCAGTGCGAAGCCGAATGATTCCGCGTAAGTGGGCAACAGGTAAATATCCGTCTCGTGAAGAATTCGTCCGAGCATTTCATCGCGAGGGACGCGCCCAAATTCAATCCCCTCGTTCGAACGAATGCGAGTCAGATAGTTATCTCGCAACTGCTGATCTGCGGTGTCAAAGTCAATCCGCTCGTCGCAACAGACACGAAGACGGACCCCGGAATACTTCGACTGAAGTCGCTCGAACGCGTCGACAACATTGGCTCCACCCTTGCGGAAAAAGTCGCCGCTGAACAGCAGATTGACACGATCGCCGTCTGCGTCCTGGCGTTCGACATTCGGAACGGAACGGATTGCCGGATAAACAACCGTTGCCTTCTCCATGATCGAAGGGTACGAGTCGCCAAGAATTCCTTCGAGCTCTCGAAACGCCGCCTCGCTCCAGAGAGTCAGTCGCTTGAAGTTGTCCTTCTTCAGAATACTTTCGACGTATCTAAGACGAAGGCTTCGTGGAAGAGGAGCGCCCATCAGCGTGAAGGTGATCGCCGCATGAAAGGAATCCGTCGACAGAATCCAGGGTTTCCGAGTGACAATCGGGCTGAATACAGCCTCAAATACGTCACACGAATCATCGTCGAAGCCGCGCATGTATCCCATGACTGAACTGCGGATCAAGCGGAACGACGGTGGGCAGGCGTCGGGAAAACAAAACTCGATTCCCGCCGGCGGGTCATGCGCGACTTCGTCAAACATCCCGTGCCGCTCTGCGATTCCAACACGAATCGTCGATTCTCGATCCATGCGAAAACTCCAACACTGAATGATTACGGGGGATAAAGGTGCCTGCGCTAACAGGTCACGCACTCGGTTTCTCGAAAAACGTCACGCGATTTTGCCAACCAACATTGTTATCTGACCGGTCCATTCTGGCTCGTCCTCAAGCCAGTCTTTCGGCACAACTCGGCTGACTTCTCCATTTTTTCGTGTGACGGATCATCAGGAGGCGATCCGGCAAATCTGACCGGAAACTTCCCGTATCGACAACGTTCTACCTGGCCCGCCTGTAAAAAGGCAGGTCGACCACCTGGGCAGCATGCCGTTTTCCGCGGATGTCGACTTCGACGTCGGTCCCTGTTTTTGAAACGGCTTCGTCGACGTAGCCCATCGCGATGGCTTTCTGCAGGGTCGGCGAGAACGTTCCCGAAGTAACCTCTCCCACACGCCGGTCGTTCGAAAATACTTCGGCACCTTCACGAGCGATGCGTTTTCCTTCGAGTTTCAGACCAACTCGGCCTCTGTCTGTTGGTGACGCAGCAACCTTTACCAGAGCATCGCGACCAATGAAGTCGGCGGCTTTGAGTTTGACTGCAAAGTTCAAGCCAGCGGTCAAAGGGTCAATATTCTCGTTCAGCTCATGGCCGTAAAGCGGCATCGCGGCTTCCAAACGAAGCGTGTCGCGACATCCCAGCCCGCACGCCTGCACTCCGAATGGCTGACCAGCTTCGAGCAGCTGATTCCAAAGGTCCATGCCCGCGTCAGACGGCACGATCAACTCGAAGCCGTCTTCGCCCGTGTACCCGGTTCGGCTGACCAGAGCGTCCATTCCCGCAACTGTCATCGGCGACGCCGAGTAGTATCGGTGTCCCGTCGCGGAGTCCGCACCGAGAGCCGCCAGAATTTCGACAGCCTTCGGTCCCTGAACGGCGATCATCGCGTGCGAGAGTGTCTGATCTTCGAAGTCGACAGCGAACTTCGAAATGTGCTGGCCGATCCAATCGACGATCTTCGTCCGGTTCGACGCATTGACCACCAGCATGTAGCAATCGGGCAGTCGATAGACGAGCACATCATCCAGCACTCCGCCGTTTTCGTTGCACACCAGCGAGTATCTCACCTGTCCGACAGTCAGCTTCGAAACGTCGTTCGTCAGCAGGTAATCGAGAAACGAACAGTCGTCGTCACCGGAAAATCGAAGCCGCCCCATGTGCGAAATATCGAACAGCCCGGCCGAGTTCCGTACGACGTTGTGCTCTTCCACAATCGTCGAATACTGAACTGGCATGTGCCAGCCACCGAACTCGACCATGCGGCCGCCATTGGTCGCGTGCCAGTCGTGAAAAGGTGTCTGCAGAAGATCCGTGTCGCTCATGTTGATGCTCCATCCTGTGAGGTCAGCGCGGGATCATAGCAGCGACATCGCGACGGTGTGAGCGGATCGCGACAGGTGCTGCATCGGATCCGGCGTGAATTTACTCACGCGAAGTCGCAAAGACGTGGATTGCCATGAAGTGACCGGCTCAGGCAAACAGCGCAGCAATCGTTACTTCCCAGCCGGGAAGGAGCTGCGTTGCGTTCAGAAGCTCGTCGGAACCCAGAACGCGAATGTCTGTCGGGCTGCAGTATTCAGTCACGTGCGACTGGGCCGGGTCAACAACCCAGACGATCTTTGAGCCAGCTTCAAGCCAACCCAAAGCCTTCTGTTCTGTATCTGAAAATCGGTCGTTGGGTGAAACGACTTCAGCCACGATATCCGGCGCTCCCGGCCAGTAACCATCGACGGAGCCAACTTCGTCGATTCGGGCTTGAGTCACAAAAGCAACATCCGGTGCGCGGACGGTGTCAGGATCCTGCTGGATCAGGAAACCAGTTTCAGCCGCATAGACGGCTCCGAGTCCATTTTCCTGAACGAAAGCGGCAAGGCGAAACCCCAGCGCCATCGCAATCTTTCCGTGCTTGTTTCCTGCCGGTGACATGGCCCTCACCTCTCCTTCGACCAATTCGTAGCGTTGTCCATCGTCGGAGATTGCGAGCAGGTACGCAGCCGTCTTCCGCTCATCTGATGCCGAGAACGCTTCCGTCCCAATTTGACCAGTCTCGGTTTTGACTGAAGTGGACATTGAAGAAACCTTGGAGTTGAGATGCCCGGGGCTGAAGTTCGGGACAGTGTTTGACGCGACGGTCCAGTCTGCGGTGCCAACACTTCAACCGTCAAGAAGAAACATTCTCAACGGCTTGACTGGTCGATACTTCGGACTGCAGAACAGCACTATTCGGGCGCAGACTCGGCGGCCTGTGTTTCGGGGACTTGTTTGACCGCTGCCTTCTCTTCAAACCGCAACGAGGCGGAGTTCATGCAGTACCGCAGCCCCGTTGGCTGAGGACCGTCGTCAAAAACGTGGCCCAAATGAGCATCGCACCGCTTGCAAAGGACTTCCGTGCGGACGCTGAAGATCGAGCGGTCTTCTTTCTCGAGGACAGCTTCACCACTGACGGGTTTGAAAAAGCTGGGCCAACCGGTGCCGGACTTGTACTTCGTTGCCGACGCGAACAGCGGCTCGTCGCAGCATCGACAGCGGTACAATCCGTCTTTCTTGTTATCCCAGTATGCGTTTGTGAATGGACGCTCCGTTCCTTTCTCTCGAGTGACGTAAAACTGTTCTTCCGTCAGAATCTCCTGCCACTCGGCTTCGGTTTTGGGCTTCCACGGCTCGCGGACCTCTTCGGGTTCAACGGGCTCAGCCTCGCCCGAAGTCCCTTCGCCGGGAGCAACCGGCGCCGGAACTGGTTCCGTCAGGGCAACCTGATCTTGCTCGGACGGGGCAGAGTTGTTCACATTCTGCTGACTGTCAGCGCACCCGGAAAAAACGAGCAGTAGACTGAACATCGCAACTGGCTTGATCATCAAAACATCCTCACGCAGTGAAGTTGTGGAGTGGCTTGAACTCTGATTTTATCACGGCTCTATGAGCTGGCAACGCGTTTAACCTTTACGGCAACTTTCGATCTGTTAATAGACCATTTTCATGGTTTCTGTGCGGGAGCTGGAACGCTGAAAGGCCTTTAGTTTCCTTGGTGGCCCTCCTACAGAACAGTGAAGACCGATTCTGAAAGTGCTCCAAACCAAACGGACCAGCTGACGACGATTGTATTTTTAGAGTCTGACTCGAAGGCGGAACCAAGAGCAACCGACTTCGGCGACACGACACGGCGAATGGAGTCCCGCGTAAGTGCAACTGCTTGATCACATTTACAAGTCGAAACGACGGCTGCCCGAAATCAGAACGGACGTCAGCAGGATTTACTCCGACCTGCTCGCCGAATCCCAGTCGATCCGAGAGGGTAACTTTACGTCAATCTGCAGTCAGGATCTGGAGATCCTCTACACGAAGTACGACGAGACATTTTTCGACGGACTGCTGCACGAGACGATTCAGCGGTCAGAAGCACCGATTTCTTTTCGCATTTCTAAGCGGATGACGAAAGTCGGCGGGACGACGACCAAATACCGAATGGCCCGAGGCCCCGGCCCTCGATCATCGTACGAGATTGCCATCTCTTCGACACTGCTCTTTTCGACGTTCTACGACGTCGACCGCCCCGTCAACGTGACCGGAGTCGAATGCCGAGACCGCATCGAATGTCTGCAGCGAATCTTCGAGCACGAACTGATCCATCTGACCGAGATGCTGATCTGGGACGACTCAAGCTGCTCGCGACAGCGATTCCAGTCGTTGGCATTTCAGTTCTTCACCCACACCGAAGCGACGCACCAGTTGATCACTCCGGGCGAACGAGCCAGCGAGAAATTCGGCATCCGCACCGGAGACAAAGTCCGTTTCCGCATCGACAATGCCAACTACGAAGGCTTCGTCAACCGAATCACCAAGCGAGCAACTGTCCTGGTCGAAGATAACAACAGCCCGCTTTACTCCGACGGAAAACGGTACGCTAAGTACTACGTGCCGATTTCCCAGCTCGAACGGGCGGGTTAAACCCGCCGCCACCAGTACTCGAGCGTTGCTGTGGCCGGAGCTTGCCGGCCTGACAGGTGATGCCGTTTGCATATTCGGATGTGGATTTGCAGCGTGCACCGCCGCTGAGCCCGTGATCCGGATTCCTCGCCCCGCGATATGGTATCTTTGCCCGTTGCGACATCGCGCTGCTCAGGTGCCATGTCAGATCGGAACAACTGTTGTAACCGGATTCGTTCGAGCTTCGCGGCAACCGTCCGCAGAGACTCCCTCTTCGGTTTGAAATAATTCTGCCATTGGCAGCGCCAGCGAACTCCGTCTGGAATTCATCCATGTTTGCCTTGGAAGTAACCACC
>JBLFXD010000223.1:0-9049 GCA_047611045.1 Planctomycetaceae bacterium
CGTCGTCAGTGAGCGAGCGATCAAAGACGGCCGCTTCCTGCAGCTGCCCCTGGAAGTTCGCAAAGTTGTCACGGCGCCCGCCGACAAACACGCGCCCCACGCCGGACTTGTACCCGAGTTTCGCCGTCCCGCTGGCACCGCGTTTCAGATCGCCGTTTAAGTAGAGCGACACGGTCTCGCTGCTCCGCACCAGCGCGACGTGGTACCACTGGTTGATGTTCAGAACCTCGGCGCCCCGCACTGACTGTTTGTTGGATGCGCCGTTATAAAAGAACAGCCGCCCCGGCTGCCCACCCGACGTGCCGCTGATCCCGAAATGGTCACCGTGGTCGGTTGCAGGTTGCTCGGCACCTCGCGAGAAGAAGTAGCCGGTTACCGGCCGCGAGGAATTCGGCAGCGTGTTGCGAATCCACATTTCGACAGAGTAATCGTCGCCGAGCTTCGCGATGTCCGCCCGAACTCGTTTGCCGGAAAACGTAGGAGCAGCCGCGTCGGCGTCGCTCAACGGCGCTGCCGACGAGGAAGTTGATGAATCCTCCGGCAGGAACTCGCGAGCGATCGCCAGTTCGGCGGCTGATGCGTCGCGGGAGAAGATCAACCGATGGGCGAGCTGAACTTTCTGCTCGACGGTCTCGCTGACGTTCTTTTCAACTCGCTCAGCCAGCGCCGTCGCCTGCTCACGCATGAAGGGTGAATTCAGCACAAACATCTGCTGCAGCGGAGTCGTCGTGTCCGACCGCTTTGCACAATGGATCGCCGGGTCGGGGAAATCGAATGTCTGCAGTGTGTCGCTGAGTTTGTGCCGCGAGACACCTGCGTAAATCGTTCGGCGTTTGAAGTCAGCTTTGTCGGCGTCTCCCGACGGCCCGCCGACTTTCGGATCAAGCTGCTCGCTCACAGCCAGCACCGAGTCACGAAACGCCTCGGCGCTCAGACGCTGACGATTGAAATGTGACAGCAACCGGTTGTCTGGATCGACGGCCTTGAGCAGCCCAGCTGAAGCCGCCGCAGGCACGGAGGACTGCTGATAGGTCGAGGACAGCATGATCTCACGGTGCAGCCACTTCAGCGACCATCCATTCTCCATGAATCGAACGGCCAGATCGTCCAGCAGTTTCGGGTGCGAAGGTTTCGAGCCGGTGATGCCAAAGTTGCTGGGCGAGTCGACCAGCCCAATCCCGAAATGATGCATCCAGACTCGGTTGACGATTACGCGAGCCGTCAACGGGTTGTCACGACTGGTGATCGCACGAGCCAGCTCCAGCCGACCGCTGCCGTTGGTGTAGGGTTCGTTCTTTTCCGGTGAGAGAACTTGCAGAAACCGTCGTTGCACGGGTTTCCCGAGCCGGCCAGCATCTCCGCGAATGAAGATGTTCAAGTCCCGCGGCTTGTTCGGGTAGTAGACGATCTTCATTTTTTCTTTGGTGATTTCTTCAACTCGAACCTGCTCTTCGGTCAGTGCATTCGCGACGGGAATTTCAAAGCCCGGCGTCTTCTTGAGTTCGGCGACTTCCGCCTTCGTTTCTATCGTGCTGGCTTTCGCTTTTTCTACCAGTTCTTTCGCTTCGGCGATCCGCTGCTGTGCCTTGTCAGGATCAAACTTTTCGGGCGAGGCTTCTTTGGAAGCAGCAGTCTGGTCCACACCCGCCGCCGCCGTCGCGGCTGAGCGTGCTTTGAGCTTCTTCTCCAGCTCGGCGATCTCTTTAGGCAGCTCTTTGATCTGCTTGTCCCACGCGGCGACCTGCTCTTCGAGCTTCGTGACCTTGTCGCGGACTGGTTGCGTCTTCGCGATTTCTTCGTCGGAGATCACCGGCCGAGTCGTCTGTCTGCAAGAAGCAAAGATGCTCGCCAGCGAGTAATAATCTTCGACGGTGACGGGATCGTATTTGTGATCGTGACAGCGAGCGCAAGCGAGCGTCAGGCCCAGCAGTCCTCGACCGATGGCGTCCACGCGGTCTTCCCACTCGTCGGCGTAACGGTTTTCCAGAACGAGTTTCGCCAGCGCAACCTCTTTGTGGTACGACGGGGCGAGCCCCTGAAATCCGAGTGCCGCGTGATCTTCCGGGCCAGTTTCTGGCAGGAAGTCGGTCGCAAGTTGCCGCACGATGAACTCGTCATACGCAACGTCGTCGTTCAACGCCTGAACAACCCAGTCTCGATAACGCCAAGCGTGAGGATACGGCCCGTTGTGCGGCCCCATGTTCGTGTTGTCTTCCGAGTAGCGGGCGACGTCGAGCCAGTGCCGCGCCCATCGCTCGCCATAGCTCGGCGAATCCAGCAGTCGATCAACCAGTTTCGCGAACGCGTCAGGCGCAGCATCGTTCAGGAACTCATCGCGCTGCTCGATTGTCGGCGGCAACCCGGTCAGATCGAAACACGCACGACGTAGAAGCGTGTGACGTTGCGCGCGTCCTGCGTGCGTCAGTCCGGTCGCTTCCTGCTTCGCAAGCATAAAGGCATCGATCGGCTTTTGAATCCACTCTGCGTCCTTAACGCCAGGAGCGGTGTGCTGCTTCGGCGGCTGCAATGACCAGTGCTGCCGAGCGAGATCCCAGTCAATCTCCTTTCGCGGAGTCGCGGCCGCTGGAGCGTCCCTCGGATCAGCAGCGCCCATCGAAACCCACTTCTCAAAATCCGCGATCACCTTATCCGGAAGCTTTCCGGCGGGCGGCATCTTGAACGAATCCTCGCCGTAACGAATCGCCTCAATCAGCAAACTCTCATCCAGCTTGCTCGGAACGACCGACGGTCCGGAATCACCACCGACCTGCGCCGCCTGCCGACTGTCCAGCAACAACCCACCCTTGAGCTTTCCGTCCGCCTTCGCCTGCGCGGAGTGACACTCGTAGCACTGCTCAATCAGAACCGGCCGGATCTTCTTCTCAAAGAAATCGAGTGCCACAGGGTCAAACCCCGCAGCCTCCGGCTCTGCAGAAGGCACCGAGACCGCCGCCGCGAAGACAAGAGTCTGAATGAAACCGACAATCAAAATCCGCATCAAGGCTGCTCCGACGACAAGGGACAGATCAACAACCATTGATAATAGCCAGAATCGACAATCGATGCACCGAAACTCCGTCAGCACGGAAGGGCAGACACCAGAATGTTCCGAACGGTGGAGTTACGTGCCTAACGCAGATTGATTGGGTCGACGTCGACGACGAATTCGACGCTGCGGTCTGTGGGGAGGGTGGGGCGGAGTTCTCGCCAGAGGATGCGGACGGCGTTCAGATCGGCGGCGGAAAGCAGGAAGTGGAAGCGGTAGTTGCTTTGCAGTTTGGTGATGGGGCAGGGAGCCGGGCCGAGGACTTTGATGTCGAGGTTTCGTTTCTGGACGACGTCGCGGATGGCGTCGGACATGTCGAACGCGACGGACTCGACGGCCTGTTCGATGGGGCCTCGCAGGATGACCCGCACCCAGTGTGTGAACGGTGGCGCTTCCTGTTCGAGGCGATGTTTTAGTTCGTGCTCGGCGAATCCCTCGTAGTCGTGGTGGATCGCTTTCTGGATGGCGATGTCGGTCGGTGAGCACGTCTGCACGAAGACTCGCCCGCCCTTTTCGCTGCGACCAGCTCGGCCAGCGACCTGAGCGATGAGCTGGAAGGTTCGTTCGGACGCTCGCAGGTCAGGTTGGTGGAGAACGGTGTCCGCATCGACGACGCCGACCATCGTGACGTTGGGAAAGTCCAGCCCCTTCGCGATCATCTGCGTGCCGACCAGGATGTGAGCTTTGCCGTGGCGAAACTTCTCGAGGGCCTCGTCATGACTGCCGCGTTTCTGCATGGTGTCGCTGTCCATGCGAATGACTTTGTGATTGGGAAACTTTGCCTGAACTTCCTGTTCGAGCCGCTGAGTTCCCGCGCCGAAATACCGAATCCCCGGCCCGCCACATTGAGGGCACGTTTGCGGCGGCGGCATTTCGGCGTTGCAGGTGTGGCAGAGGATGACGTTGCGGTCACGATGAAAAGTGTAAGTGAAGTCGCAGTTGTGGCATTTCACGCCGCTGCCGCAGCCTCGGCACCAGACCGTCGGCGAGAATCCTCGCAGGTTCAGAAACAGGATGACCTGGCCACCGTCGGCCAGCGCCGCTTGAATGCCCGTCCGCATCGCTCGGCCAATCGATTGCCCTTTCGTGCACAACGGGTCGTTGCGAATATCGACCAGACTGACCGGCGGCATCGGCAGACCGGACACTCGCTTCGGGAGTGAGAGAATGGCGTCGGCATCTGCGGCGGGCCCCGGATTCGTCTCAGCTTCTGCTGACGGCCCGTCGGATGATGGCGGGAGTTTCAGACCTTCCGCTTGCGAAACCCGCGCCCAGGTTTCGAGCGTCGGAGTGGCCGTTCCGAGGATGAGCGGAATTCCCAGCAGCCTGGCGCGTTCGCGCGCGACGTTGCTGGCGTGGTAACGCGGAGCCGTGTCCTGCTTGAACGTATTTTCGTGCTCTTCGTCGATCACGATCAGACCTAGATGCGGCGCCGGAGCGAAGATCGCGCTGCGGGCTCCGACGATGACCTGAACCTCGCCGCGAGCGATGCGCTGCCAGTGCCAGTGCCGCTCGGCGTCGGTCAGATGGCTGTGCAGAACGGCGACGGAATCAAAGCGGCTGCTGAATCGCCGAATCGTTTGCGGAGTCAGGCTGATTTCCGGCACGAGTACGATGGCCTGTCGACCGTAGCTGACGACTTCGCGAATCGCCTGAATATAGACTTCGGTTTTGCCGCTGCCTGTGACTCCGTGCAGGACGAACGTTCGCGATCGCTTCATGCGAAGTTGCATGTTGATTGCATTGAGAACTCGCTGCTGATCGGGGTTCAGCTCAAGGTCCTGCTCGGGAGCGATCTCACCGAGTTCCGACTCGAACGTCGCCGTCCGCTTGCGAGTTGCAACGATGATCCCCTTGTCGCGCAGCCCGTGAATCGGAGCGGGGCTGCAGCCGATCGCTTCGGTGATCTGATCGCCTCGCAGCGGGGTGCCAGCATTCTGCAGAAGGTCAAGGATGGCCGCCTGTTTTGTCGGTAGCTTTGTCGCGGCCAGCAGATTGTCGATGTCGGCTGCCGGCGCGAAGTACGTCATCTCGCGTGTGCCGGCTTGTTTCTTAACGCCGGCCGGAATGGCGGTTTCCAGAGCCTGACCCCAGCCGCAGATGTATCGCTCGGCGATCCAACGAGTCAGGTCGAGCAAATGCTGAGACACGATCGGCTCACGGTCGACCAGCCCGACGATCTCCTTGAGCTTCCGATGCGACGTCGTGAGTTTGGATAGTCCGACGCAGAAGGCGACTTCCTTGCGATTCCCTTTTCCGAAAAGGATCTCGACGCGCTGGCCAGGGCCGATGAATTCCCGGAGCGACTCCGGCACGAGATACGAATAAGTCTGCTCCAGCGGACGCGCCAGTGCGACGTCGGCGACGAGGCGGTCCTCTTCAGCGGCGATCTCCCAGGCCGGTCGATCCGGTTCGGTCTGAAACAAATTCTTCTGAGTAGGCCCCTTCACGCGATCGGGTCCTGCTTCCGTCGTGGACCATGCTGCCAGAACAGCCGCTCCTTTGTCAGGTGGCCGTACCGCATCGCACAGTTGAGGCAGAAACGGCTCTCGCCATACCGCAAGTGAATCTCGCCGGGCAGAATGAGGTGGTACCAGTCCTGGTCAGGATTCTTGAAATAACAGTACTCACGAATCCCGTCCTTCTTCACGTGAACCGACCATCCATCCGGATAAGGCACGTACAAGCGCAAGTCTTCCGGCACCTCGTGTTCGACGAGCTGCTTCGGCGGTTCCGGATTCGTGTCAAAGTCGTTACTCATACCGCGACGGCGTCCTCAGGCGATGGCTGACCGACACGTTTTACCACGGCAGACGTAGAATCGCACGGGCCAGGTGACAACGGTCCGGTCGATCGGGCTGACATTTAACGCAGAGGTCGCAGAGAATGAAAAACGCAGAGAAGTACGGAGAGCTCTCCTTTTCTCAGCGAGTCCTCTGTGAACTCTGCGTTCCATTTTCCGAATTGCAGATGATGAAGAGGTTGGAATGAAATTCGACATTGCAACGGCTCAACCGGACGAGTTTCTCGATGTGGCGGCACTTGATCGCATCGCCTGGCCAGACATGAACGACACGTTCATCCCCGACGGCGAGCATATCTGGCGAGTCTGGTGCGACCACGCGACGCTGCTTGTCGCGAAAGTGACCGACCGGGAACCGTTCAGCGAGACTCACGAAATCGCCGGAGCGCTCGTCATGTTTCCGTCGCAGAGCGGCGAGCTGTTTCTCCACAAAATCATGGTGCACCCGGTCTGCCGAGGCAAAGGCGTCGGGACGTCACTGATGAAAACGGCACTCTCGGGCACGCAAGTTCCGGTCCTGCTGACAGTCGATCCGGAAAACGCAGCGGCCGTCGCCCTCTACGAACAGTTCGGCTTTCGGACACGGGAACGAATCGGCGGCTACTACCGGCCTCACGAAGACCGGCTGATCATGGAGTATGTGCCGCCGGCCTGACCTATTTGTTGACGAATTCGCGCAGCGAGTTCATGCCCGCTTTCAGGCCAGCCTGATAAATCCACACGTCGCCGCTCCAGGCGAGCATGCGGAAGCCTTTTTCAACACAGACTTCCGCGAAGTCGAGCGTCGTGGGCATGAGGCCGGCGATCTTTCCGTTGTCGTTACAGGCAGCGGCGACGCGGTCCATGGCCGCCAGGAAGTCGGGATGGTCGAACTGGCCGGGAATTCCGATCGACGCGGACAGGTCCGACTGGCCGATCCACAGGACATCGATTCCGTCGACGGCGGCGATGGCTTCGACGTTTTTTAATCCGTCAGCGGTTTCGATCTGGGCAATCAGCAGTTGTTGCTCGTTGGCGCTCGTCATTTTCTCGACGACGTCGCCGCCCTGGTAATCGTCGTGCGCGATGCCGAACGCGCAGCCTCTTCGCCCAGCCGGCGGGTACTTGGCGGAGTTCACGATCTTCTTGGCTTGCTCGACAGACTCGACCATCGGAACCATCACTCCCTGAGCACCCATGTCGAGCGCCCGAGCAATGAAGTGGTACTCGGTGGCCGGCACTCTAACGAGCGGCAACATGTCCGTTCCGTGGGAAGTGGCGCACAGTGTGCGGATCGTTTCGACACTCCAGCCGGTATGCTCCATGTCGAAGATGGCGAACTCGGCACCCGCCGCAGCGGCCACTCGAGCGACGCCAGCAGAGTGAAATTCGAACATGAAGGTTCCGATTGAGGAACCGCCGGCCACTAAGTTCTGCTTGACGGAGTTAGGCTGCATCGACAATCTCGCTGTGTGCTGCAAAGGTGCGTTTCAACAGGTGACGGGTTCCTGTAAATCGGCCCGCAAGTTAATGCGGATCGCTTCGCCCGTCACGCGTTCCGCTTCCGTCACCGTTTCAGCGTTCGCCCGCTTCGTCCCGCATGTCAGCTCAGCTTTGCATTATGGCCGCTCTTCAAAACTCCAATCGAACGCCGACGACCCTCGCGAATCACGTTCGGGACGCGGCGTTGCAGATTGGTTTCGATCTGGTGGGAATCTCCGCGGCGGTCGCTCCGACAGGATTTGAGCATCTGCAGGCCTGGCTGAGTAAGAATTACGAAGGCGAGATGCAGTACATGCGCCGGCGCGAGGATGCGTATGAGCATCCCGACGGCGTCCTGCCCGGAACTAAAAGCGTCATCGTGACGGCTTTGAACTATCACGCCACGACGAGCCGCGATGAACCGAATGACGCTTCACTCGTCAGCTCTGCGAAAGGGCGAGTTGCCAGCTATGCAAACGGGACGGCCGACTATCACGATGTGATTCGCAGAATGCTGAAGCAGCTCGGCGCGGCGTTGCACGAAGCCGTTCCCGGCTGCCGCACCCGGCCGGTCGTCGACACAGCTCCGCTGCTGGAACGTGATTTCGCGAAGATCGCCGGCCTCGGCTGGTTCGGCAAAAACACGATGCTGATCAACAAGCACGCCGGGAGCTGGCTGTTTCTCGGAGCGTTACTGACGGACGTCGAGCTGGAGCCGGACTCGCCACATGACACCTCGCACTGCGGAACGTGCACTCGCTGTCTCGAAGCCTGCCCGACGGACGCGTTTCCGGAGCCGTACGTGCTCGACGCGCGAAAGTGCATTTCTTACCTGACCATCGAGCTACGTGATCAACCGATTCCGCACGAACTCCGTGCCGGCATGCAGGACTGGGTCTTCGGTTGCGACATCTGCCAGGACGTCTGCCCGTGGAACCGCAAGGCGAGCGACACCTCCGTGCCCGAGTTCCTGCCGGCTGACGATTTGTCGCCACTCGATTTACGCTGGCTGCTTTCTCTGAACGAAGAAGAGTTTCGACATCGTTTTCGCAAGACACCGTTCGACCGACCGGGTAGATCAGGGCTGCTCCGAAATGCCGCCATCGCCGCAGGGAATTCCGGCGACGCTTCGCTGATCCCGTCACTCGTTCAGTGCTTGAACGATGAAGAGCCGCTCGTCCGCGGCGCCGCGGCGTGGGCACTCGGAAAGCTGGGCGGAGAAGTTGCGAGTGATGCTTTGCAAACCGCAGCGATGATTGAGGCGAATCGGGATGTGCATGCAGAGATTGAAAGTGCAACGAGCGATTGCTCGTGACGCAGGCGACGTGCTATGCACTTGTTTTCGGCCCACGTCAGCCCTGCAAAAATGCTCCTCTTTGCCACCAGCTTCAGCTGGTGGTAGTGGGAACTTTCGTTGTTTAGCAGCCGGCTTCAGCCGGACTTCACTCATGGCTTCAGCCATTGGATAAATGCGCGACGAGAAGCCCGGCTGAAGCCGGCTATCCAGATCATCCAGCAAGACACCACCGGCTGAAGCCGGTGGCAAAACGACATTGGCTGAAGCCGCGTGGGACACCCACGCTCCTTAATTACTGGTCGGGCCGGTGTCGAATCTTGCCTGCGTGAACATCACGACGGCTCCGAGGAGCGAGAGAACGGCGGACACCAGAAACACCCACGGGCCCATGCCAAGGCCCTCGATCTTCAACGTGCCGATCGTTTCGGTTTCGACGAAGAGG
>JBLFXD010000224.1:0-9046 GCA_047611045.1 Planctomycetaceae bacterium
TTTGCCGGCAAAGCATCTCCATCGCTGCTCCCACCAAGTCCCGCCCACACCGTTGCAGCAGCCGCATAAACCCGCACACCGGCCCGTGAACGGTTACGTTTCTGCTGAGCCAACTCGCCGTGGCAGACCATGCAGCAGCAGAACATCGCCGACAGGTAGACGCTGATCTGAATCAGGATCGAGACGTCGGTCCCGGAAAGCAGTGTTTTGAGAACGCCAAGAAAAGTTACACCGAGCAACGTTATGTACCACTTTCGTGAGTACCAGCGGTCGGCGTCGAAGCACAAGATGAACGACATCAGGTAGAGAGTCAGCGGCAGGATCCACAGGAACGGAACCGTCGCGACGTCCATGCAGACCTGGTTCGTCGTGGCGAGAAGCATGACGGAAGCGACCATGGCCAGGCCGAACCAGGTGGCTCGATCTGCCCAGCTCGGCGGCTGAGAGTTTTCCGATGACTCGTCTTCTGCCGCAGCAGCGTTCTGGGCGAGCGCGTCCAGGTTTTTGATCCGGAACATCCGACAGGCGCATGCCGCACAGAAGATGGCGAACGCTCGGAACCCCCACGACCAGATGCTGGCCTGCGCGGGCGAAGCAAGAACCGGTTCGAACACGAACGGAAACGAGATCAACGCCAGCAGCGAGCCGATGTTCGACAACGCGTAGAGGCGGTAGGGTGAAACTCCCGGAGCCTGCAGACTGAACCATCGCTGCAGCAGCGGACCCGTCGACGACAGTATGAAATACGGAAGCCCGACGCACATTGTCAGCAAGGCGACGATCCGAAACGCCGGCGACGACGAGCCGTCAGGTTTCCAGGCATCGTCCGGCGTGATCGGCAGCAGCGCCGCCGCGGCGAGCAACAGGACAATGTGCAGACCTGCCTGCCAGCGCGGCGAGAGATGCTGCGTCGTCAGATGAGCGTAGACATAGCCGGCAAACAGCGTGACCTGAAAGAAGAGCATGCAGGTGCTCCACACGCCCGGACTGCCGCCGAACCAGGGCAGAATGAATTTGCTAATCAGCGGCTGTACCTGAAACAGCAGAAACGCGCTGGTAAAAATCGTCGTCGCAAAAAGCAACACCAGCATGCGCGAGCTGCGCGGAGAATCAGTCGTCATCAGGGAATCCCATGCACGAAGGAGTGTCGGTCCCCGTCCTGGCAACAAGACGGGCGCGTCCGCAAACGTAGCATTCCATTCAATGCCACCCCGCGTGCCGATGCGTCAAATTCCGATTCTCCTGGCCAAAACTCCCTCCACCCCGTGCCGCTTCTGACGACTGCAGCGAATATCGACCGAACGAGATATTTTGTTTTCTATCCCGAAATTACATACGTCAACATTGACGTACGACAATTACGACGTATGTTGTGTCGAATTAGGCTCCTGAATTTTGAGGCGAAAAGGAGGACATCCAAAATGAATAGTTCAACGAGAATGACGGCGAATCCGGGCGGATCACTCGCGCCAGAGGCAGTAGTTGGCCGCGAAACGCTCATTGAACAAATCTGGAGAAGGCTGTCATTACAGTGTGTACTTTTGCACGCCGAGAGGCGCATCGGAAAAACAAGCGTTATCCGGAAGATGGTTGCTGAACCGCCAGAGGGTTGGTTCGGGGTCTATCAGGATTTGGAAGATGTTCATTCTGCAGCTGAGTTCGCATCAGCAGTGCATGACCGAGTTCAGGAGTTCCTCGGCCGTGGTAAGCGAACCGCGAATGCTGCCCGCAAGATTTACGAAGAGCACGATTTCGGGAATCTCTCGAAGAAGAAAGATCGTCCGTGGAAGAATCTGCTGGTCACCTCGATCGAAGACCTGATCGCCGCAAAGGCCGAGCAGCGGCTGGTCATGTTCTGGGACGAAGTCCCTTACATGGTTGCCAACATTTGTAAGGCTGATGGCGAGCTGACTGCAGCAGAAGTTCTGGACACTTTAAGGATGCTTCGGCAGAAGTATCCGGGCGACTTGCGAATGCTGTTTACGGGATCGATCGGTCTTCACCACGTGCTGTCGAGTCTTCACGACGCTCAAATCGCTACCGAACCAGTCAACGATATGTTTGCGATAGAGGTCACACCGTTGTCGCCCGCCAGTGCTCGTGAGTTGGCGAAATCATTGATCAGCGGCGAGAACCTGACGACCGGAAATGCCGACGAGGCTGCGGAAGCAATCGCAGAAGAAACCGACTGCTTCCCTTTCTATATCCAACATGTCGTGAGTTCATTGTCTTTCGACCAGTTACCCGCCGATCCGAACCAGATTCAGGAACTTGTGCAACGTCAGCTTGTGGATGCCGGTGACCCGTGGGAGCTCGGCCACTTCCGCGACCGAATTCGGATTTACTATGCCAACATTGCTGATGCGCGACTGGTCGAGCTAATCCTGGATTCGCTGTGCGATCAAGATGTAACGACTGTTAATGACCTGTTGAACTTGATTAACGCCCAGACAGCCGACTTTGACGATCGAGGAAATCTGGTGCGAGTGCTGCGGCTGATGGAGCGGGATCATTACGTGACTCGGGACACGGAAGGTCGTTATCGATTTCGTTTTCCGTTGATCCGCCGTTGGTGGAAACTGGATCGGGGGCTGTGATGACTGAGAATGATTTCATCTGGCGTTTCACTCCCAGCCGTACGGACCCGGAAGTGCTGGAGAGCATTTTCGTGCAACGAGAGAATCTGCTGACAAGCATTCTGGATCGTGTTTCGGAAAGTGCGACAACAGACAACAAGCATCACCTGCTGCTGATCGGTCAGCGGGGCATCGGTAAGACGCATCTGATTTCGCTTCTGAACTATCGGATCCAGCAGAAGGCGGAGCTGGCGAAGCAGTTGCGCATCGCGTGGTTCCTGGAGGACGAGACGATCACTTCGTTCGTGCAGCTTCTGAAGCGGATTTATCAGTTGCTGTCCGAAGAGTATCCCGCCGAATTTCCGATCGAGTGGCTGAACGATCTGCTGGACGAGTCTTCCGAGCAGATTGAAAAGGCACTGGAAGCGGAGCTGGTTCAGTGTTTTGACAATCAAACGCTGCTGCTGTTTATCGAGAATCTTGATTACGTCTTTGATGGTCTGAGCAAAGAAGGGCAGCAGAAGTGGCGGTCGTTTCTGCAGGAGCACCCTTTTACGTGCATCGTCGCAACGTCGCAGCGACTGTTTAGCGGGATTAAGAAACGGGAGCAGCCATTCTTTGGTTTCTTCACGCCGATTCACTTGAAGCCGCTGCAGGTCAGCAACGCAGTGGATTTGCTTCGCCATATTGCCGAGCAGCGGGTTCAGCCGGATCTGGAGCAGTACTTACGGACGCCGGAAGGCCGCTCGCGAGTCCGGGCGCTGCATCATCTGGCCGGCGGAAACCATCGCATTTACATCGTGCTTTCAGGATTTATCACGCGTGATTCGCTCGACGAACTGACTCAGCCGTTCGAAAAAATGGCGGACGAGCTGACACCGTACTACCAGGAACGCATGCGCTGGTTGAGTCCTCAGCAACGGCAGATTGTCGAATTTCTGTGTACACAAACGGCGCCGTGTACACCCAAAAAAATGGCTCGACAGTTGCTGGCCGGTGAAACATCCATCAGCAGCCAGCTCAAAAAACTGCTGGAGTACGGTTATGTCATGAAATCGCCGCGTGGCCGGGAATCGTTGTACGAACTGACCGAACCGCTGATGCGACTGGCGAGCGAAGTCAAAGACAAACGTCGCAAGCCCCTGCGATTGCTCGTCGACTTTCTAAGAATCTGGTACAGCCCTGAACATCTTACGGGATTGATGAAAACTGCCGGCAGCGACGGACTAAGAACGCACGTCTCTGCGGCGCTCGACCGTTCAATTGAAAGTCCTGATCCGAGACTGGCAGCCATTCGTGAAGACATCGAACGCGCCCGCAAAGACGGTCGTTTGCACGATCTGATGCAAGTGCTTGAGGAGCAGGTTCATTTAAACCCGACAGCCGATACCTGGTTCGATCTTGGTTTCTCCCAGACTGAACTGCAGCAATACGAATTGGCGTTCGAGAGTTTCAACAGAGCTTCTGAATTGGATCCGGAAGATGCTATCACATGGTACAACAAAGGCCGGGCTCTATTCGACTTGGGTCGTTACGAGGATTCGCTTCAGTGCTATGACCGAGCGTCGGACCTCGGTCCAGAAAATGTTGACACATTGAACGCCAAGGGTTTGTCGCTGCTTGAACTCGACCGCATCGAGGAATCGCTCGAGTCATTTGACCGTGCTTGTGAGCTAGCTCCAGAAGATGCTGACGCATGGAATAACAAGGGCTGTTCGCTGCACGAACTAGGTCGTTTTGAGGATTCTCTTGAGTGTTTTGACCGGGCCCTGGGGCTCGATTCTAAATTCGTCCACTCATGGAACAACAAGGGTTGGTCGCTGTCGAAGTTGGGTCGTTTCGAGGAATCTCTTGTCTGTTATGACCGGGCTCTGGAACTCGCTCCTGAATACGTCCCCGCATGGAATAACAAGAGTTGGTCGCTGTCGAACGTGGGTCGTTTCGAGGAATCACTTGTCTGCCTCGACCGAGCCTTGGAGCTTGACCCTGCAGATATGTGGACCCCGTTCAATCGAGTGGAAGCGTTGTTCGCGTTGCATCGATGGACAGCCGGATTTGAGGGGCTTCGTCAGGCGTTTATCCAGTGTCCAGCGGAGTCTGAGCACGATGTGATGTTCTTGGTCCACCTCATTGAGGGGGGAAGTGCTGGCAGCGAGGAACGTAGCAAGCACGTCCAAACTTTGGTTGAAATCTACGAAGAGGGTCAGTCGCTGCCTCACCTCGGTGATGGCCTGGTGCGGAGCCTCGGGAAACTGGACGCAGACCGGCTCAGTGAGAAAGCGCTGGCTGAGTGGCGGGATATCTGGCTGGAAGCCGCCTCGGAGCACGTGGAGATGGAAATCCCGCTCCGCATCTTCAGCGTCGGCATTGAGTATCTCATCAAGAAGGACGAGCGAGTCCTGCTCGATCTGATCGCCACAGAACGCCGTATCCTCCAGCAGGCCCTCGGCTTGGAATCTACCGCCGATTCCGAAAACTGAAGGGCAACTATGACTCGACTCGCAAACTGAACGCGGATCGCGACGATGCCGGTTCTCGTGGCGATTGTCCATTTGGTGTGAAGATGGGCAATTCGCGATGAGTTTCCAGCAGGTTGGCGGGCCGGTCAGTCAAAGTTTTCCGGTTGAAACGATCGTGATGAATTCTCCGGTCGTGAAAAGCTGATCTAGGGAGGGCACGGTCCTGTCGTTGCGCGGTTTCGGTTTGTGGTGGGGTTCCTTCGGGATGCTCGACCTGAACCGGGCGGGCAGCAGGGATCGGGTGGGTGATTGATTCTGAGTTCTGGGGCTCTCAAAGGGGCCGGGACTTTAAGGATTCCTCTCTTTCGCGAAGCAGGTTGAAACGCTTTGCGGCGGGTGGAGTCGGGAACGATCGCTCGAACACCGGTTGAGATGGCTTCGGCTACAGACGTGAGGACGAGTCGGCGACGGATTGCCGCTCGGGTTTGCGGACGCTGAGGACGGATCAGGCGGAAGATACTTCCGAACGACTCTCAAAATGCAGGGATGGCACGATGCAGTTTCAGACGTGGCTGGAAGCCCTTCGACTCCGCGTCCGTAAGAACCCACAGCGCAGCGCTGCTCGCCGAAAAGCTTCGCGGCAACGGTCGGCCGAGGTTCTGGAAGAGCGGGCACTGTTGAGTGTCAGTTCGCTGATTATCAACGGCGAGTTGAGCGTCCTTTCGGACGATGCCGACTCGATCGTTGTCCGCACGAATCCCGTGGACGGGCTTTCGTTGCAGGTCATCGAAAACGGGGTTCAGTCGACAACGCTCGGAAGTGTAGCGGTCGCTGATATCACCTCGATCAATATCCGCGGCGGCAGCGGAGCGAACACGATTGACCTCAGCGGAGTCGCGGCAGCCGACTTCACCGGGCTGACCAGTGTGTCGGTAACCGGCGGCGACGGTGACGACATCATCACCGGCACGACTGACTTCAACGACTCGATCATCGCGGGCGACGGCAA
The DNA here is from genome assembly GCA_047611045.1 of Planctomycetaceae bacterium. Classification (GTDB taxonomy): domain Bacteria; phylum Planctomycetota; class Planctomycetia; order Planctomycetales; family Planctomycetaceae; genus JABMPE01. The sequence goes on from JBLFXD010000224.1 coordinate 6,045, forward strand.
CGACACCATCACGGTCGGAATCGGAGCGACCTTTGTCGACGGCGGCGACGGTCACGACACGATCACCGCAGCCGACGGCGATGACACCATCGAAGGCGGCGACGGTCACGACCTGATTATGGCCGGAGCCGGTAACGACTCTGTGCGGGCGGGCGACGGTCACGACACCGTCAGCGGTGAAGATGGCGACGACACAATCGACGCGGGCGACGGTGATGACCTGATCAACGGTAACGCCGGGTTGGACGTCATCAACGGCGGCTTCGGCGATGACATGCTGATGGGCGATGCCGACGACGACACCGTGTTCGGTGGAGCGGGTGAAGACATCATCGGCGGTGGCGACGGCGACGACAGCCTGGTCGGCAACTCACAGAACGACGTCATCAGCGGCGAGGCCGGCGACGATTCGATCAGTGCCGGTTCCGGTGCGGACGTTGCGACTGGCGGCGACGGTAACGACTTCATCAACGGTCAGGGCGGCAACGACACGCTCGACGGCGAAAACGGCAACGACCTGGCTTACGGCGGCGGCGGTGACGACGTCGTGTCCGGCGGCGACGGTGACGACACGCTGGTCGGGAACGGCGGCGGTGACACGCTGCTCGGCGACAACGGCAGCGACAGTCTGATTGGTGGAGCGGGTTCTGACCGACTGGAAGCGGACTCGATTCGTGTTGATCCGAACACGAATCTGCCGCAGTCACGTCTGTTTGCCCTCGCGATTGACGGAAGAAATCAGTTCGTCGAACTGGATCCGATGAGCGGTGCCGAATTGTTCCGCTTCACCGCTCCGGAACCTTTCAGTGGTCAGCAGGACGGGCTCGCGTTTGACGGGACCAGCCTCTTCTATCTGAACGGTACGGGCACCGACACGCTGTACCAGATTGACCCGGCGACGCAGACCGTCCGCGATGCCGATCCGATTACCGTTGGCTCGGGTGAGTACGACGGTGTGGCGGTTGTCGGCGGGCTGGTCTACATCCTCGACGTCAACGCGATCGACATTCACGTGTTCGACCCGGCGACGGACATGATCGTCAACACGCTGGATATCAACGCGGTGAATCCGACGGTGTCGGTACTGGTTGGTGGTCTGGCCGGTGCGGCAAACCCGGACCGAATCATTGCCACCGAAACCGGCGGCAACCGGATCGTCGAAATCGATCCGCTGACTGGATTGATCACGAACAGCTTCACACCGGGAACTGTCGGGGCCGGGCAGTACTTCGGTGCGGCCGTGGTTAACGGCGAGATTTACCTGGGTTCGGGACTGCAGAACAGCTACGACGTGTTCTCGCGACAGGGCATCTTCCTGAGAAACGTCACGCTGCCGTACAACGTTTCCGGACTTGGCGGCGACGACGTCGGAACGTCTCCGATCATTCCAGGACAGACACCGCAGAACTCATTCAACATCGACGTTCGATTTACCGGAACGTTCACCGCGAGTCAGCAGGCCGCCTTTACTGCCGCTGCCGCTCGCTGGGAACAGATCATCGTCGGCGATGTGCCGGACGTGTTTGTGCCGGGAATCGGGCAGGTTGACGACATTGTCATCGAAGCTCGGTCGGTCGCGATTGACGGTCCGAACGGAGTCCTTGGTCAGACGGCCATTGTTGCTCAGCGAGTGGTCTCGAACCTGCCGTCTGCAGCGTTCATCGAACTCGACACATTCGACATTGCCGCGTTGGAAAGTTCCGGGCAGCTCGGCGACACGGTGTTGCACGAAATCGGACACGCACTCGGTTTCGGGATCATCTGGTCTGACCTGGGTTTGATCAGCGGAGCGACTGGTCCCGATCCGCAGTTCCTCGGCCCGATGTCGATTGCCGAATACAACCTGCGATTCGGTACGAACGTAACTGGCGTGCCCGTAGAAAATATGGGCGGGGCAGGCACGGCCGACGCTCACTGGCGTGAGTCCGTGCTGACGACAGAGCTGATGACCGGATTCCTCGACCCGGGTGTCGCGAATCCGATTACTCGTCTGACGGTCGCTCAGTTCGCGGATATCGGGTACCAGGTCGACTTTGCGGCGGCCGATTCGCTGAATCTGACTTCATCGTTGTCAACGTCCAACCTCACGCAGGATCGGCAGAGAATCAACGGTCGATTGACCGGTGAATTCATGCCGATTGGTGCGGCCGGTGCGGCACAGGTTGGCGGAGAAACGTTCATCAATAACAACTTCGGAGTGACTCCGAGTGTCCAGGGCAAAACTCGAGTTCTGGACTACACGCCGATGATGGTGGTTCCGGGCCTCGATGCGACCTTAGCTGAAACGTTGACGGAGTCTGAAGCTGTAGCCCTGCTGACCTTTGATCCGACGGTAAGCGTCGTGTCGGGAGCGGCCAATCTGGTTGTGCAGGAGATTGAACCGAACGACGTTCTGACGAGTGCTCTCAACATTGACAACCTCGGGTTCTCGCTCGATTTTGACCCAAACATCACCGACACGCTTGGCATGAATACATCGACCGGGCAGCCGCACCTCTCGATTCAAGGAACGGGTGACGGGTCGTTCGACTTCTACTCGTTCACCGTCAACAACGCTGGCGATTCGGCGATTTTCGACATCGACTTCGGATTCAGTGTCGCGAATAGCGGCGCTGTGAATGGAGATTCGTTCGATTCGCAACTGTTCTTGTTTGATTCGTTTGGCACCGCACTTACAAATCAGGTTGCAGGTAATAACGGAGCTCTTGATTCAGGGTCGGCGAGTGGGCTGGATTCTTTCTTACCGTTCACATTTACGACACCGGGAACCTACGTCATCGGTGTGGCTAGTTTCGGATCCGCTGCGGTCCCAGGTGGAATCGTTGGTGCGGGAGTTCGGGCGGGGTCCGATTACACGCTGCAGGTTTCAATCGAGAACCATCTCACATCCGGTGCCGCGGCTCCAACGGCTGCTCCAACGCGAGCGTTCGGCGACGTTCTGATCGGCGGCACGGGCAATGGAGCCGGACAGGGCGACCTGTTCTTCGGCTCGCCGGGTGATG
>JBLFXD010000225.1:0-9014 GCA_047611045.1 Planctomycetaceae bacterium
TCCGTAGCGAGGGTGCTGAGGAATCAGAACGAGAATTGCAACGACTGTTTGGGTCCGCGCTTTACGACCGGTTGGTCTGGTTTCTTGGCTTCATAAAGACTGCCCATTTCTGGACGGAGACTCATCCCGAACTGGAACTCGAAGCCGATGTTTACGACTTATTCGACGACCATCCGGAATTTGCCGCGGCGACCACGCTCTTACCGCAGCCTGGCAGCGGTGCACTGTTTGCGGGAGAGACGATTCTGATTGTCGACGACGACGAGCCAATTCGAGATTCACTGCGTCTGTTGCTGGAATTTGAAGGCCTCACCGTTGTCACGTGCGAGGATGCCAGTTCGGCACTGAGTCGAATTACTGAAATCGGTGACAGCATCGACGTGATGATGATCGACGTGACCATGCCTGACATCGATGGTCCTGAGTGCCTTGCACGGATTCGCAAGTTGTATCCAAAGCTGCCAGCACTCATGGCCAGCGGCTTCAGCGAGTCCGATCTTGCAGAACCTCTTCCAATCGACATACGGACCCGGTTTATCATGAAACCGTGTCCGCGACATCGACTCGTCGACCTGATCTCCACTCTGCTGAAGACGGCAGATTCAGCAGACGTATCGGTTGCCTGAAGCGGTCAGATGGATCGAGTCTGGAGAATCGTGTCTAAATTCGATTCCAGCCGAATCGAGTACAGACGTCTGGCGACGTCACAGCCGGTCGGCGTGATTCCCTTTATTTATGCATTCGCAAGTTCATCGAATTCGGGGAATTGACTCTCTGACACGAGTCCGCGAAAGTGTGCACCCGCCGCGCGTCTTCTCGATGGTCGATCAGCTTTTTCGAACCTGATTGAGAATTCATCCCCTGGGAGACTTCGAGGAATCTCTACGCTGCGGATCAGGCACCCGACCTGCAACTCTGGATTGATCCCGAAATGAAACACGCGATTGCGGCGGCAAAGTTTATCGCGAACGATGAACGTTCTCACTGGCACGATAAAGCACTCTGGTTTGTCCGTGAAAAACGCGACCGCATGGCTCACAGTGTTCCCGAGTGGGAACTTCTGCGAGACACTGCGGCGGCCATCAAAGCGTACACAATGACGCATCTGGCCGAACTGCTGGAGCAGTTCGAGGAAAACGCGACGAAGATGGGGGCGACGGTTCACTGGGCGAAGGACGCGGCCGAGCACAACGAAATCGTCCACGGGCTGCTGCGTGATCACAACGTTAAGAAGCTGGTCAAAAGCAAGTCGATGCTGACCGAGGAATGTCACCTCAATCCGTTCCTCGAAAAGCACGGAATTGAGGTGACCGATACGGACCTCGGCGAATGGCTGGTGCAACTTCGGAACGAACCGCCCAGCCACATCGTCATGCCGGCGATCCATATCAAAAAGGAAGAAGTCGGCGAGCTCTTCCATCGCGTGCTCGGAACCGAAGAAGGGGCCAGCGATCCTCCCTACCTGGCCGAGGCGGCGAGAACCGCGCTGCGGCAAAAATTCATGGAAGCCGATGCCGGACTGACGGGCGTCAACTTTGCCATCGCGGAAACGGGCGGCATCGTAGTTTGTACCAACGAAGGCAACGCCGACCTGGGTGTCTCTCTCCCGAAGCTGCATATCGCCAGCATGGGTATCGAAAAGCTGATCCCAAAGGCCGAGCATCTCGGCGTACTGCTTCGACTGCTCGCTCGCTCGGCGACGGGGCAGCCGATCACGACGTACAGTTCGCATTTCCACGGGCCGAAGCCCGACGGAGAGCTGCACATCGTTCTTGTTGACAACGGCAGGTCGAAGCTGCTGGCCAGCGATGAGTTTCATCGATCTCTCAACTGCATCCGCTGCGGAGCGTGCATGAACACGTGCCCGGTCTATCGTCGATCCGGCGGGCACAGTTACGGCACGACAGTCCCCGGTCCGATCGGGTCGATCCTCGCTCCGTCAAGGGACGCCGAAGAACATTCGACTTTGCCTTATGCGTGCAGCCTTTGCGGATCGTGCACTGACGTCTGTCCGGTGAAAATCGACCTTCATCATCAGCTTCTTACCTGGCGAAAAGAGATCGCCGCTCAGGGTTACGTGCCGCTCGACAAGACCGTCCCCATGAAACTTGCATCGACCGTTTTCCGACGGCCGTGGCTGTACCGATTCGCCGGTCGAATTGCGAGAACCGTCGTGCCGTGGATGCCGCGTTTCATGCTCTACAACCCGCTGAATGTCTGGGGGCGGCGGCGGGAACTCCCCGAGTTTCCCAAGGAGAGTTTTCAGCAGGCGTACGCCCGCCGGCAGAAGAATTCAGGAAAGGGGGAGTGAGATGAGCAGTCGCGACACGGTCCTTAAAGCCATTCGCAAAAGCCAGCGAGAAGCCACTCCGATGCCCACGATGGAGCAGGACTGGCTGCAGTTTGACGATCCGATCGAGCAGTTCACGAAGGTTCTTGAATCAGTCGGCGGGAAGTGCATCCAGGTTAGTTCCCGTTCTGAGATCAACGACCGTTTGGCCGAGTTTCCTCAATTCGAATCTGCCAATGTCCGGACTTCAAGTATTGAAGGAGTCGGCCTGCCAACGGTCAGCGTCGACACGATTGATGACCCGCACAACGTCGAGAATGTCGACTTCGCTGTGCTTCCCGGGAAATTCGTGGTCGCTGAAAACGGAGCTGTCTGGGTCACCGACGAAACGCTCAAGCACCGAGTGCTGCATTTCATCGCCCAGCATCTCGCGTTGGTGGTGCCGGCAAAGAACGTCGTCAACAACATGCACGAAGCCTACAAGCAGCTTTCATTCGACAGCCAGCGTTTCGGCACGTTCATCTCGGGGCCATCCAAGACGGCAGACATTGAGCAGTCGCTGGTCATCGGCGCGCACGGCCCACGGTCTCATGTCGTTTTCCTTGTCGACGATGAAACGTGAGTTGGCCGTAAGGGCAACACCGATAAGGATTTTTCGCCCCGACGACCCAACGCCGTTAAGGATTTTCAGTTCCAGTCTTTGCCACCAGCTTTAGCTGGTGGATCCGTGGTGTGTTGTGGTCAAACAGCCGGCTTTAGCCGGACTTCACTTGTGGCTTCAGCCAGTTGACTAACTGCGCGACGGAAAGTCCGGCTGAAGCCGGCTCACCAGATTGTCCATTGCTGGGACACCACCGGCTAAAGCCGGTGGCAAATACAAGGAGAATCCGGCGGTGGAAATCGTTAACGGCGTTGCCGACCACCCCGACGAATACCAGCACGAAACCCCGCTTGTTCAGAGAAATCGTCCCGGCCAGCGGACTGACGTCCGGCGCTCGCCTTCGCGTATTGGTGCTTCGCCGGGAACATTTTATCCATAGCGGTGCGAGATTACGTCGTGACGCAAAGTCCCACTGACTTCGTTTATCCGCTGGATTCGTCCGACGGTCCCAAGGCAGGCAGCACGCTTTCCACGACAGACAGGCTGTGATCCGCACCAGCGTCGGGAGCCGGGACATCTTTGTGATCGCGAACGCTCTCACCGGTCACCATGACTGAGAAGGTCGTTCCCGCAGAACCGGTATCAGTGAGTTCGATTCGGCCGTTGGACTCGCGTTCCAGGAGTTGTCGGCAGACGAAGAGTCCCAGCCCGGTGCCGGTCGATTTCGTGGTGTAGTACGGCTCGAAAATACTGCCTCGGTTCTCTTCTCGAATGCCGTGACCGGTGTCGCGGACGGCGATGCAAATCCAGCCGGATTCCAGGCTGGTTGAAATTTCAATCGTGCCGCCTTCGGGCGTGGCATCCATCGCGTTGAGAATCAGATTGAGAAAGACCTGGACAAGCTGATCGTGGACGACTCGCAAGGAAGGCAGCCCTTCGGCGTAGCGAGTCACGATGCGTTTTCCTTTTCGCCGCTTGTAATACTTGGCGATGCTCAATGCTTCTTCGACGGTGTTTCGGACGTCGCATAAGCTCGCCTGAGTGCTCGCCGGGCGGCTGAAGTCGACCAGCTCTCGCAGCGTGCCCTGAATCCGGCGAAGCTGGTCGCCGATCATCTGGTAGCGTTCGATCGTGTCGTCGTCGTCGGATTTGCGTTTCAGGATCTGAACGAGCGAGCTGATCGCCGCCAGCGGGTTGCCGACTTCATGAGCGATTCCGGCCGCCAGCAATCCGAACGCCGCCTGCTTCTCGTGCTGAACGAGCATCGCCTGAGACTCTCGCAGTTCCTGGGTCCGCGTGGCGATGCGATGTTCGAGTTGTTCGTTCGCGTCAGCCAGTCGCTGGCTGGCGATACGGATCAGCATTGAAAGCTGAATGCTGGCCCAGGTGACCCACCCCATCGACACGACCATGATCACCCAGGGCAGCGTGCTCGATGACGGCAGCGTCAACAGCAGGAGGGTGTAGCTTGTCGCGTGAAAGAGGAACGTCGTGTACGTGATGACCGGTGCGTAACGGATCGCGCAAACGACGACTGAAAGTAGATAGTAGAAACGAAACGCGCTTTCCTGACCGAGATCGAAGTAGCAAAGCAATCCAATGAAAACCGTTTCGAGAAGTGACACGGCCAGCGGCCAGTCGCTAAGAAAGACTTTGCCGCGGTAACTCCAGTAGGTATCCAACGCGACGTAAACGACGCTGATGCTAAGGATCGTGTTGAGCAGCGGTACGTTTCGTGACGCTCCCGGCGGTAACAGGTCGGCGCCGATCAGATTCACCAGAGCAAACCCGACGCAGACGCCAAACCAGCGAATCCTCAACGTGATGGATTCAGCGGCGAGGTCGAATCGGAATGAAGCTTGAGATGCTGATTCGGAGGACACTGTTGTGAGCTCTGTTCGTTTCAGGAGTCAGAATAGTCCGACGGCGAGGCGACCCGTTGTGGTCGGCACCGTTCGTTTTAGCTGTTTACTCGATCGAATTCACCGGTTCGCCGCAACGGCATTCATAGTGCTTTGCGGACGTGTCGGAACAATACTAGATTAGCAGTCCTCTGCGACGTCTGTAGAACGTGCGGAGTCTTGACCTGCCTCGAACGACGAAAGCTGACCCCGTCTGCAATCGTCCCCTCCCGGCGACTCTCGTCAATCATCCACAAGACTTTGTGTTCCCTTTTCGGAAGGACATTCCCAATGCGAACTGTCTTGCTCGCGGTCGGCCTGCTGACCTTCTCATTCACAACTGCCAGCAGCCACGCGGAAGAAGGCTATTGGAATCAGTTCCGTGGTCCGCATGCAAACGGTACTTCCGAAGCGAAGGGACTCCCGCTGAAGTTTGCTGAGGGCTCGCCGGAAGTCGTGTGGAAGACCGAGGTGAAAGGTCGAGCGTGGTCGTCGCCCGTTGCCTGGGGAAACCAGATTTGGGTCACGAACGCTCCTCAGATCGTCAACCCCGAGGGCGCGACCAACCAGGATTCGTTTTCCAAAGGCGCCCAGCCGCTGAAGAATCCGCTGCGGTTGTCGGCAGTTTGCCTGGACTTGGAAACGGGCAAGGTCATTCACGATGTGACGGTCACAGAAGTCTACGAGCCGCAGTACACACATCCGACGAACAGTCTGGCGTCGCCGACTCCGTGGATCGAAGAAGGACGGATTTACGTCCACTTCGGCACCTACGGCACGGCGTGCATTGACACTAAGACTGGTAAGAAAATTTGGGAGAACCACGAACTGGAATGTCATCATTGGCGGGGACCCGGGTCGTCGCCAGTCGTGCACGGTGATCTGATTTTTCTGACGTTCGACGGGTACGACAAACAGTTCATCGCGGCGTTGAATAAGAACACCGGCAAGCTTGTCTGGAAGCGTGATCGAGGTATCGACTACGGAACCGACAACGGCGATCGCAAGAAGGCCTACTCCACTCCCCAGATCGTTGACGCTGGCGGCCGGGAAGTTCTGGTCAGCCCCTTCGCGATGGCAACGATTGCCTACAATCCCGAAACGGGCGTGCCCGTCTGGCGAGTCAATCACGGAGGCATGAACGCTGGCTCGCGGCCACTCGTTGGCAACGGCCTTGTCTATATCAGTGCTGGAAGCGGTGCGGATTCTCTGATCGCTGTCGACCCAAAGGGCGCAGGGGATATCACAAAATCAAACATCAAGTGGCGAGCCGGACGGATGGTCCCCAAACGGCCATCTCAAGTGCTGGTTGGCGACCGCATCCTCATGATGGAAGACGGCGGCGTGTGCTCGTCTCTGAACGCTCTGACTGGCGAGAGCCTGTGGGCCAATCGAGTTGCCGGTGCTTACTGGTCATCGCCGTTGTACGCGAACGGGCATCTCTATTGCGCCTCGCAGGATGGCAAAGTCGCAGTCATTAAAGCGGGCGACGACTTCGAACTCGTTCACGAGACGATGTTTCCTGAGGGCTTCACGGCCTCACCAATTGTCGCTGGAAACTCTCTCATTTTGCGATCGGAATCAAACATTTACCGCCTCGCGAAGCAGGATTAGAGCAAACGCAGTAGTTCAATTGCGGGTGGCTGGGGACGAGCTTGCGAGCCCCCAGGACACCCAAAGCAGACGCCCAAATTTGAAAAAGTACCAGCGATGCCAGACGACTCGCTTGAGATAACCTCGTCATCAGTAGCAGACCAACAAAGTTTCGACGGCGAACCGTTTCCGCTCGTTCACGAATGTCTCAGTGAGAAGGTGGATCTACCGTCCGTCGAAGATTGGGTGAAGCAGGAGAGACCGACGCTCGATCGGCAGGCAAGTGACAATGGCACGGTGTTATTCCGAGGCTTTCCGCTCGCGACTGATCAGGACCTTGACCGCTTCATTCGGGCGTTCGATTATCCGAACTTTCCGTACGAGGATTCACTGTCGAATGCGGTCCGCGTGAATCGGACTGAGCGTGTCTTCACGGCCAATGAAGCACCGCCGGAAGTCACAATCTGCCTGCACCACGAGATGGCTCAAACGCCTGTCTATCCAAGTCGGTTGTTTTTCTTCTGCGAGCAGCCGGCCGAGCAAGGCGGTGCGACTCCGTTGTGCCGATCGGACGTTCTGTTTGACAGACTGCTGGACGAGTTTCCCGAGTTTGTCAGCGACTGCGAAACAAAAGGGCTGCTCTACACAAATATCATGCCGGCAGAGAACGACCCGACGTCAGGAATGGGGCGCAGCTGGCAGAGCACGTTTCGAGCGGAGACGCGCGAAGCCGCCGAGCAACGACTGAAGAGGCTCGGCTACTCCTGGGAATGGCTGCCGGACGGTTGCCTGCGGAGCACGACTCCCGTTCTTCCAGCAGTCCTCGAAGTTGAACCTGGCCGGAAGACGTTCTTCAACCAGTTGATCGCGGCGTTCCACGGCTGGAAAGACAGCCGCAACGATCCGACCAAAGCCGTCACGTTTGGCGACGGCTGTATGCTGAATCCAGAAACGATGGACGCTGTCGCAAAGATCGCCGACGAGCTGACGTTCGACGTGCCCTGGCAGAAAGGCGACGTCGCCCTCGTCGACAACCGAGTCGTCATGCACGGCCGGCGAACTTTCAGCGGTACACGGAAAGTGCTGGCGTCGCTCGTCGCAATGGATGCCTGACGGCATCTCAACTGGCGGCCGCGATAATCGTTGCGAGAGCATCCTGTACTTAAACGTCGAGCTGAATCGTCGAGTCAAACGGTGATCGACGTGACCGAGCCGGTGATTCGCCTCCCGGTCTGAGGGGTCGCCCGAAGACTCTCTCAATATAAACAGCAGGACCAGCAGGTCTTGTCGGGAGTGGCCAGAATCTCAAACCGAACCTGCCTGTCGAACCCGCACCTGGCTGCAAATGAGGGAAGGTATGACTACCCGCGATCGTCTGCGCGGAACCAGTCTGGCTACCTCTCAGAGAGCAGGGTGATCGAGGATGAAATACGATCTTGTCGTTGTCGGCAGTGGCCCTTCAGGGCAGAAGGGAGCGATTGCCGCCGCGAAGCTGAATAAGCGAGTCGCGATTATTGAACGTCGCAGCAGCCAGATTGGCGGCGTGTGTCTTCACACTGGAACCATCCCGTCAAAGACAATGCGCGAAGCGATTCTGCATCTCACCGGTTACAAACATCGCGATATTTACGCCGAGCAGTATCGGCGAAAACGACGCATCACGATGAAAGAACTGCAGCGGTCCGTTTCCTCGGTCAACCATCGCGAAATGGAAGTGATCGAAGATCAGCTCACGCGAAACGGCGTCGACATTTACACGGGCGAAGCACGATTCATCGACCCTCACACGATCGAAGTGGAAGCTGGCGGCGACTCGATCAAACTTAAGACAGAGAACGTTTTGCTGGCCGTGGGGACTCGACCGGATCGCAATCCGTCAACGCCGTTCGACGGGCAGTGCGTGTTTGATTCTGACGAGTTGCTCAACATCGACCACATTCCCCGCTCGATGATTGTCGTCGGCGGCGGCGTGATCGGTATCGAGTACGCAATCATGTTTGCGACACTGGGCGTTAACGTGACGGTCGTCGACGGCCGCGATCAATTGCTCGGGTTCTGTGACAAAGAAATCGTCGACACGTTGATGTACCACGCCCGGTCAATCGGAATGGTTTTCCGACTCGGCGAAAACGTCGTGAAGATCAACCGACTGGCAGAAGACCGAGCAGCGATTGAACTTGAAAGCGGCAAACGACTCGTCGCCGAGTCGATCCTGATGGCTGTCGGTCGAACGGGCGACACTGAGAACCTGAATCTTAAAGCGGCTGGATTGAAGCCTGACGCTCGCGGCCGTGTGGAGTGCAACGAGCATCACGAGACCGCCGTTTCTCACATCTATGGTGTCGGCGATGTCGTCGGATTTCCGGCTCTGGCCAGCGTGTCGATGGAACAGGGGCGTCGCGCCGTTGCGAACATGTTTGGCGAGGAAGAACGCGAGTATCAGACGATGCCGTACGGCCTGTTCACGATTCCTGAAATCTCGATGATCGGCGAAAACGAAGAAGAGCTGACAGCCAGGAAAGTTCCGTACGAAGTCGGTGTCGCCAGATTCCGCGAAATTGCCAAAGGTCAAATCGTCGGCGACCGAATGGGACTATTGAAGCTGCTCTTTCACCGCGAAACGAGAAAG
>JBLFXD010000226.1:0-8945 GCA_047611045.1 Planctomycetaceae bacterium
CGTCAACGACGGACTGTCTCTTCATCGGATTCTGAATCGGTAGATTCGACAGCCATATCGGCCAGGAATAGAAAAACCGGAGTGCAGTCATGTGACCGCACTCCGGTTTGGATTCAAGTTGAACTGTCGTAACTGAAGAAGCCGGTTAGCTGCCTTCGACCGCCGCTTGTGCGGCTGCCAGTCGGGCGATGGGGATTCGCCTTGGGGAACAGCTGACGTAGTTCAGGCCGATTTCGTGGCAGAAGTAGACGGACTTTGGATCGCCGCCGTGTTCGCCACAGATGCCGATCTTCAGGTCCGGTCGAGTTGACCGACCGCCATCGACGCCGATCTTCATTAGTTTGCCAACGCCTGTCTGGTCGACAGTCTGAAACGGGTCGGCTGGAACAATGTCGTTTTCCATGTAGTAGCCGATGAAGCCTTTGTAGTCGTCGCGGCTCATGCCCAGGCAGGTCTGCGTCAGGTCGTTCGTGCCGAAGCTGAAGAACTCGGCATTCTCAGCGATTTCGTCGGCCGTCAAAGCGGCTCGTGGGATTTCGATCATCGTGCCGACACTGTAGTCGACCTCGACGCCCTGTTCGGCGAAGACAGTCGCAGCCGTTTCGCGAACAACGGCGGCCTGGTTGTCGAATTCGGTCTTGTAACTGGCGAGCGGGATCATGATTTCCGGATGAACTTCGGTGCCTTCCTTCTTCAGGGCACAGGCAGCTTCGAGGATCGCTCGAGCCTGCATCGAAGTGATTTCTGGATAGACGATTCCCAGACGACAACCACGGTGGCCGAGCATTGGGTTTGTTTCGACCAGCTCTTCAACTCGGCGTTTGACGTCTGCTTCGGTGACGCCGAACGTTGAAGCCAGCTTGCCAGCCAGCGTCGGATCGTCGTGCATGTGGTGTTCTGAGAGGAACTCATGCAGCGGCGGATCGAGCAGACGAATGGTGACCGGGCGATCGCCCATTGTCTTGAACAGGTGAGTGAAGTCGTCTCGCTGGAAAGTGAGCAGTTTGGCAAGTGCCTTGGCTCGGTCTTCCTGAGTTCGCGAGAAGATCATTTCGCGGATTTCGTCGAGATGATCGAAGAACATGTGCTCGGTGCGGCACAGGCCAACGCCTTCGGCTCCGAGTGCGACTGAAGCGACAGCGTCGTGAGATTCCGTGTTGGCTCGCACTTTCAGAGTCCGGAACTCGTCGGCCCACTCCATCAGCTGGGCGTACCGGCTGTAAGTTTCGGCTTCGGCGGCCGGCTTGTTGCCCATCAGGACTTCCATGACTTCGGAAGCACTCGTGCTGATCTGCCCTTCGAAGACTTCGCCAGAGAAGCCGTCGATCGAAATCCAGTCGCCCTCTTTGAGGACCGTGTTGCCGACGGTGAGGGTTCCAGCTTCGTAATTGATGTTCAACTCCGAGCAGCCGCAGACGCAGGTCTTGCCCATCTGACGGCTGACGAGTGCGGCGTGCGACGAGGCTCCACCGAACGCGGTCAGAATTCCATTGGCAACCTTCATCCCGCGAAGGTCTTCCGGACTGGTTTCTTTCCGAACAAGGATCAGCTGCTTGTCGTTGTCTTCGTTCCACTGTGCTTCAGCGTCGGAAGCGTGGAAGACGATCTGACCTGTCGCTGCACCAGGACCGGCGTTGATGCCTTTGGCCAGAAGCTTTTCTTCTTTTTCAGCGGCGGCTTTGGCGGCTGGATCGAAGATCGGCTGGAGTAGCTGGTTCAGGTCGTCGGCCGGGATGCGGCGTTTTTCCATCGCCGTCTTCTTGTCGATGAGACCTTCGTTGACCAGGTCGACAGCGATGCGGACAGCGGCAAAACCAGTTCGCTTGGCGTTACGTGTCTGGAGCATCCAGACCTTACCACGCTGCACGGTGAACTCGATGTCCTGCACTTCTTTGTAGTGGTTTTCGAGCTTCTTCCCGATTTCGTCGAGCTGAGCGTGAGCTTCCGGAGCGTCCTGAGCGAGCGTCTCTTCGATGCGCTTCGGAGTTCGCGTTCCGGCAACGACGTCTTCGCCCTGAGCGTTGACCAGGTAGTCGCCACAGAAGCCGGGAGTACCGACTGAGCAGTTACGAGTCAGGCCGACGCCTGTCGCACAGTCGTCGCCGAGGTTTCCGAAGACCATCGCCTGGACGTTGGTCGCCGTGCCCCAGCTGTGAGGAATGCCGTACTGACGTCGGTAGACAGTCGCTCGGTCGTTGCCCCAGCTGCCGAACACGGCACCGATGCAGCCCCAGAGTTGTTCCATCGGATCGTCGGGAAAGTCATTGCCGGTTTCGTTCTTAATGACGGCTTTGAACTGAGTGACGATGTCTTTCAGCGTGTCGATCGTCAGGTCTTTTTCGTGCTCGACACCGGCTGCTTCGCGAGCCTTATCGAGGATGTCTTCGAAGTGGTCGGGATCGTTCTTGCTTTGCGGCTTCAGGCCGAGGACCACGTCGCCGTACATCTGAATCAGGCGGCGGTAGCTGTCCCACGCGAAGTGCTCAGCACCGGCCTGCTTGATCAGAGCGTTGACGACGGTCTCGTTGATGCCGATGTTGAGGACCGTGTCCATCATGCCCGGCATAGACTCACGAGCACCCGAGCGGCAGGACAGAAGCAGCGGGTTTTCTGAGCAGCCGAACTTGGCGCCCATGACTTCTTCAGCTTTGGCGATCGCGGCTTCGACCTGCTCTTTCAGGCCTTCCGGGTACTGGCGATCGTTGTCGTAAAAGAGGTTGCAGACTTCCGTGGTGATCGTAAATCCGGCCGGAACGGGAAGGCCGATGCGGCTCATCTCGGACAGGTTCGCACCCTTGCCGCCGAGCAGCTCTTTCATCGTGGCGTCGCCGTCACCAGAACCACCACCAAATGAATAGACGTATTTCGTGTCTGCCATCGGAATCAAACCTCTCCAGCCCCTGACGGGCTTCGTCAAACCAACGTTGTCATTAAATCATCTATAAACTGAGCCTGCGTCCGAACGTCGAACTGGCTCCACAGCTTCGTGTAGAAATCCTGCGTCGTCACTTCTGGCCTCGGCGCCGCTTCGGAACCTGAGCGGCACCAGCTAACTCCGGGAGCCGGAAGGCTTTATGCCAAATCCGGAAACAGCGTTGCGGACCCGAATCCGGTCAATCGGCCCAAATCACGCGGGATCAGGTCTCAGTCGGAAATTACGACCGCCGTGGAACCTGAGGAACACACAAAACGCTCATAAACACTGACTGTCAAACAACATGTGATGCCGAGTCGCCGCGATCGTCCTAGAGCGCGTGGAATCGGCGCAAATCACGCGTCGAAGGTGGCAGGAAACTAACAGCGGCCATTCCAATCGTCAACCAATCGCCGCATCGGTGAACGTCGATCCTTGTGCCGCCAAACGGGCCGTGAACCGGTCATTTCCTCGAGGATTCCATGTCCTTTGGGAAGTTCCAGGCGTCGAGTCCTACGGTTCGACAGGCTCAGCGGTCCGCTTCGAAGCCGAGTTCTTCAGCCAGACAATTCCGCGAGGGATGCCCTCTTCGAGCATGGAGTTGTAGTGGTCGCCGTCCGGGACAGATTCCAGTTTGCAGAGAGTTCCCTGAGCGGCCAGCCGCTCGGTCAGTTCCTTGCTTTCATCGAACGGTGTGTCCTCGTCACCCTCGGCATGGAATAAGAAGACCGGGCACTTCAGCGACTTGAAGTGCCGGAGCGGCGATTCCTGACGAACGAACTGCTCAACGTCGGGCATCAGGACTTCGATGACCGCGCTCGATATGTAATCCGCAAGACGTTTTTCAAGATCGAGGCACGGGGCATACGCCACACATCCGGCGATGCGGCTTTCGTGCTCGGCAAACAGCAGCGCAAGTGTTCCGGCCGAACTGTGGCCGGCCGTGAAAATTCGGTTGCGGTTGATGGCTGGCACCTTCTGCACCAGGAATTCCAGCGCGTTCCGCGAGTTCACCAGCCCCGCGTGTGCGGCGCGAAACTCCATGTAAGCTGCTCGACTTTCGCGGCCGGTCGGTTCGTCAGATTCGAGCGGACCATCCAGCGAATAACCAAGAACGGCAAATCCCGCCTTCACGTAGGGAATCGTTTCTGACTGGTAGGACTCGTCGTAGCACCCGTTGCCTTCGAGTAATGTCGTTCCCGCAGCGGCGATCATGACACATGGCAAGCTGCCGCTTTTGTGAGCGCCGCTGGGCAGGTACAGGATCATGTCCATTTCAGATCCCGGCAATGGGTTACCGTCCGCGTCGCGGTTGCGACGATTGCCAGCCACGGCAATCTTGTGGTAGACGACGCCGGAGATGGTCGAGGCTCGGGATGTGCGGAGACTTGGGAACGTCGGAATCGCGACGGAATCGATCGGAAACAGCTTGTCGTCTTCCGTCTGAAAATTGTCCGGATCGGGGACAGCTGAGCCATTGGCTTCGTCGGCTGGAACAACCACCAATCCTGTTGGAGTCGAAAACGGTCGCGCTACGACGGCAGTCCCGTCGGGAAGTGGGCCGGCGGGAGTTTCACTTCCCGGCAATGGTTTTCCATCCGGCCCGGTTAATTCACCAGTTTCTAATGCGGCGACGGATGTTGTCCCATCTGTTCGGTCGTTAGTTCCGTCTGCAGGATCTCCAATGCGGCGCGGAGGACCGCCAGCTCCTCGAGTTCGGTTTGCACGCGCGACGCTTGAGTTCGTGTCACCCGTCTGGATGGTGTCGCTCCCCTGGTTAGGAACAGGCGCTGACCCCGATGGTTGATTGGAAGCCGTGTTGCCTGGTCCGCCTGGAATCGTTGGTGTTGTCACTGGCGGCCCGGACGTCAGCCATGAAAAAACACCGGCGAGCACCAGCAGCACAGCACCACCACCGACCATCTTGATCAGCTTCTGCTGAGTCTCCGGTGACATCGCTTGAGACTTTTTCCGTGGGCGACGCGCGGGAGCCGCAGTGGCTTCTGACCGAGCAACTGTTGAACCATCTTCGCTGGAGCGACGTTTTAGAACAGGCTCTTTGTGCGGCTTTCCTCCGACGGCTGCTGCCTTTTCCGTCCGCGCTGCTGGTTGCCGCTTTCTTCGTACTCCGCTTGGCCCTTCCGCAGAATCGTCAGCATTTCCACCGCGTTTACCAGTTGGCTTGCCCGGCGTGGAGAACGTTCCGGACCGGCGTAACAAAACAGGTGAGGAACCGGGGCCGGCGTCTTCCTCATCGTCGTCGTGCAGCACGTCGTCAAACAACTGAACTTCGTCGACGTCCAGATCGGGATCAGACGTCGCGCGACTGTCGTCTCCTGCCGTGCCGGGTCGATCACTTCGACGCGCTGCGGCCTTCTTCTTAGTAGCTTTCTTTCGACGAGCCTTCTTTGCTTTCCGTTTCACAGGAGCCGGGGAATCTCCGGAAAGCGAGTACGAGCCTCCCGCGTCAGGATCCTCTTCGTCTTCTGATGCGTAGCGCGAGACTGGATCGCGGACCTCTTCCAGTTCGGGGATCTCGTCGCCGAACAGTGACCCGTCCTCTTCAATCAGGATCGGCGGCTCCTCGACCAGAACCGGCGGCAGCTCTTCCTCAGGCGCAACTTCGAAATCGACATCCAACTGTGGAAGCTCTGCCGCAGATCCCTCGATCTTCGGATCAGAATGTGGCGCCGCAGGAATGTCGAGTTCCGGAACTTCCAACTCCGGCGCCGCGGACTGAGCGGCCTCAGAGGGAGCTTCGGGGATCTCTGGGACCTCGAACTCGTCCGTGTCAGGTGCGGGCCCGTCATCATCAACGACCGGCATTTCCAGAGTCGCATTCGAATCTCCGCTCGTCAGCACAGAAGGATCAACTTCGTCCGACAACGGAGTGACTCGGAAAACCTTGCGACACTGACTGCACTCGCCGTCTCGCCCGACAAGCGCAGTGGGAACTTCGAACGAGGCTTCGCAGGCAGGGCACTGAACTCGGATCTGCATCGCTTTACGTTTCCCGAAATGCGCCGGACGTGCTTTCGCGTAGCCCAGCATTCGACCGCTTCTGGCCAGGAAGGTTCAGCACCAGTGTAAAGTTGTTGCCAGCATTCCGGAAACCAGAACCGTCAGAATCCTCGACAGAATTCGGACATCGAAACGATTTCCACAGTCAGCGAGACCGCTTTGGCACGAAAAAACCCGACGCCGAATGACGGTCGCCGGGCTTGAAGTTTCAATCAATTGCTGACCTCGGTGCAGCGAAAAGGTCAGCAGCTCAGCTCGACTGCCTGCTCAATTCAACAGCTCAGCTCAACTGACTGAGGATTTCTTCGTCGGTGGGAAATCGATCTGTCTGATGTTTGGAATAAATCAGGTTCCCATCCACGACGACGTCAAAGACTCCGCCGCCGCCCTTGACCAGCTCCGCCTCGACACCCGTTGCCTTCTTGATCGCGTCCGCCAGACCGGCGGCTTGAGGGGTGTAGTTTCACTGCATGCAGTAGGTGATGCTTATCTTCATTCTGAGTTCCTTTGTTGGCCAGATGTCAGAAAACGTGGCTACCTGCAGACTGCCACGAACCAGTTCTTCAAACGTCGAGAAGCCTGCAGCTTGAGTTCTCAGTGTCGCGCCAACGCTGAGTTCTGTCGAGACAATGTCGAGGCTGCTCCGGTTCGATTTGACAGTTACTCACGAAGCGACTGGTGCACGCAGTGCAGGATTCCGCTGATGCTCAACATCCCGCCGGTGCGCCGGACATGCTCGTCGTCGCTCACTCGACTTTGCCTGACCGGTAAACATTATCCAGTCCGTACTCGTTCGTTGATCCGAACTTCCTGGCCGACCGCACGCGTTTTGCCATTCTCCCGGCGCCATCTTTTCCGTACCGGCGTCACCAGTTTATCGCCATAACCGTCGGTCCTGTTGGAATCGGCCGATGCGTTGCGATGAAAGAGACCGATACGGTTGCGTCATTCGATCGAAGCCTTTGCACATTCGGTACGACGACAACCGCATCCCCAACCGGAGAGTCGGGTAATGGTCAGGTACGGAACGCTTCTGTCATGGGCACTCGCCTTCACGCTTGGTGGAGTAACGGCTGCGGTCGCTGACGAACCCGTCAGCTTCGTGGTGCACCCCGAGGCTGAGGCGGCCGTCGCTGAAGACGCGACCGAATCCCTGATCGATCGACTTTTCAATAAGCCCGTAGTCACCCCGGTCGTGGCCGAAGCGTATTACGAATCGGACTGCTGTCCGAATTCGACCTCGACGAAACGACAAGGCGGCTGTTCGCTGGCGGAAGGCTGCGCGGCGGCTGTCGGTTGCAACTCAGACTCGGCTTGCGCGTCAGAAGCCTGGATCCGTTTCGACTCTGAAGCGAAGTCCATCCTGCCGGCTGACAACCCAATCGATGGCCTGATGAAGCAGGCTCTGACTCCGAAGGACTGATTCGACTTCCCGGTAAACGTCGGCGGCTGGCACTGGTGGAACATCGACACCGGCGGAGTCGGCAACGGCGGATACGGAGCGGCCGGCTTCCGAGGCACCTACGCCTACTACGTGATTGGCCAGCCTTCCGTCACGCTGGAAGATGGCAGCAAGATTGGTGGCTTCGTCTTCTTCGCTGGCCGCGACGGCGATCCTTACCGAACGTTCTACTCGCGAAACTTCTGGTTTCTGGAAGGCTACGCTTCGTACTCGAACGACGAACTGGGGACGCTCAAAGGCGGACTGGTCAACAATAAGTTCGGATTGGATGGTTACCTTGGTTTCATCGGAACCGCGCCGTACTTCGATGGGTTCATCATGGACGCTGACTATGGCATCTCATGGGAGAAGACTCACCAAGTCTGCGACGACCTGAGCATCGACACGTTCGCGCAGTTCTTCTTCCACGACGGCGAGTGGAACGGCAGCCTGGCCAACCACGACGCGGAAAGTGTCATCGGAGTTCACGAACGCAACACCGCCGTGTTCCGAGCCGTTCCCAAATGGAAGCTCTCAGACGACTCGACTTTCGCGTGGGGCGTTTCCGGCATGGTCGGTCACATCGACAGCGACGTCGCCGGTTTTTCTTCGGGCACGCGATCTGTCTGGGGCACGGACTTCGACTACTACAAAGGCCCGTTGAATCTGCGTGGCGAAATTCTGCAGATCAACGGCCCCACCGTTCCCAACCGTTTCGCATCAGGCGGCCCGTCCAACCGGATCACCAGTTTCACCAGCGAAGCCGCTTACACCGTCGGCCCCGTGAAGTACCGCGGAGTCTATTCGGCCAGCTACGACGCCAACCCCGACGGCCGCCAGAACATCCGGAGCCTCGGCACGGTGACTCAGGTGACCCCAAACGTGCGAGTCTTCACCGAGTATTCCGAATGGACCGTCGACGGCAACGCCTTCGTCGGCCACGCCACGGTCATCGAAGGCGTCCAGATCGTCGTCCATTGGCAGTACTAAGTTCAACATTCAAGGACGTGCGCCGTTCAGTTCCCGAGAGCAACGCCGAATTCGTCAAGAATTAATTCAACCGGCGTATCAGCTAGAGTTTGGATACGGGCATCGATTCGATCGTAGAGCGTACGATCGCCCGTAGGGACGATCGTCGCTCGCTCTGCACGGACCACTCGAACACGCGATTGGCGAACGTGTTCTGCCGCCTCGGTCAGCTTGCCGACCGGGGCCTTCGCCTCAACCAACCGGCGCAGATTTGCTTCTTTACGTTCAAGAATCATCTTCTTCTTCGTGTAATGTGGAACGTAGTTGCTCATGATGCACGACGACAATTATCGGACGAAAAAGGTTCGTCACACAATTCGGTCAATCGCTAAATCCTTACTGGCGATGATCCGCGTGACGTGCAGATACGGGATCTTCAGGCCGCGGGCGAAGGGTGTGATCTCGTCGTCGTAGTCCGGCAGGTCTTTGCGTGAGTCGTCGCCGGGTTGTGACTTTGCCGCCTTGAAAACTGGGATCCCTTTAGCCAGGCCAGGACCGCCATCCTTGCTCGCCGGATCGAAGAAATCGATGTTACGTCGA
>JBLFXD010000227.1:0-8943 GCA_047611045.1 Planctomycetaceae bacterium
CGGCTGGCAGTCTCGACTCAAGCGAGTCGATGGTCGAAACATCGCTCGAACCTACGAAAAAAGGCTCTCTGGCGAGTGTTGCCAAAGAGCCTTCTGAAATTGCCCCTCTAGGATTTGAACCTAGACTAATTGAGTCAGAGTCAATCGTGCTACCGTTACACTAAAGGGCAATGTTGTCGGTTTTTGAGGCCGGCCTTTGGAATCGCACGATCCAGACTCCTCGGGCGGCGGGAGTATAGCTACCGACTTCGGGCGAGCCAACAGTTTCGGATTGCTTGCTCGAAAAAGTGCCGAACATGTTCTGAGAAGACAGGTTACGAGCCGGCTGCGTCTCACGAGTTGTCCGCGTCTCGAAGTCGCTTGACGACGGCGGCGATCCTTTGGGCGGCGATCGGGATCTCTTCGGGACCGTTGTCGCTGCTCAGGGTGAACCTGACGGCCGACTTGTAGACCTCTTCAGAACGGCCCATCGCCATCAGGACGGGGGCCGGTTCGGCCGATCCGCTCGCGCAGGTGCTGCCGAGTGAGCAGGCGATGCCTTCCAGATCCAGTGCGACCAGCATGGCCTCGCCGTCGACGCCGGGGAATGAGATGTTCAGCGTGTTGGGCAGACGATGCTCGGACGGGCTGTTGATG
Source organism: Planctomycetaceae bacterium (assembly GCA_047611045.1). GTDB lineage: Bacteria > Planctomycetota > Planctomycetia > Planctomycetales > Planctomycetaceae > JABMPE01. The sequence continues at coordinate 637 of JBLFXD010000227.1, forward strand.
ACGGTCGGTTCGCAGGTTGCCTGCAGTCGTTGTTCGAGTTCGTCGCGCATGGACTGCAGTGTGGCGATTCTGGAATCCATGTCGGCGTGGCAGATTTCTAAAGCGCGAGCCATGCCGGCGGCCAGCGCGACCATTTCGGTGCCCGGTCGTCGGCCGGATTCCTGATGACCTCCGTACTGAAGAGGTGCCAGCTTCACGCCGTCTCGAAGCAGCAAGGCCCCGATTCCTCGCGGGCCGTGAAACTTGTGAGCTCCCAGGGAAAGCGACGTTGCGTTTAATTCGCGAAAGTTGATCGGGATCTTTCCGACGGCCTGGACGGCATCAATGTGCAGAGCGACGCCGCGTCCCTGGCAATGTTGAGCGAGCGCCGCCGTGTCCTGAACGACTCCCGTTTCGTTGTGAGCGAGAATTAGCGTCACCAGCTTTAGCTGATCCCACGGCAACGTCGCGAACTGATCCTGCAGCAGACGACCGTCCGCATCGACGCTCATGTTGACCAGCTTCCAGCCTCGCTGCACAAGAGCCTGGCAGGATTCAATCGTTGCCGGATGCTCGCCGGCCGTCAGCGCGATCGCCTCCGGGACTGAAGAAGCGAATCCGAAGATCGCCATGTTGCTGGCTTCGGTTCCGCCGCTGGTAAAGATGACTTCGCTCGGGCTGGCACCAAGCAGGTCGGCAATCTTCTCGCGAGCTTCTTCATAGACCCGTCGAGCCTTCCGGCCTTCAGCGTGCCGGCTTCCCGGATTCGCGTAAGCAAATCTCAAGTGATGCGCGACGGTTTCGATGACTTCCGGATACGGTCGCGTGGTCGAATTGGCGTCGAGGAAAATCCGGCCCGGCTCAGACGTTCCCGCGCCGCTGGAGTCTGCGGGGACGGTTTCATTCGCAAGCTCATCCTGAACAGTCATCGTATTCGCTTCCGTTTGGCTGATTGCGGGTTCGACGGAACGTCGTCGCGAGGTCCAGGCCGAAGTTTAACCGCCATCTTGAAACAGCGAAACGGCCGATGTGACGGGAGTATCGACGACTGGGCCGCTTCCATTTTCGGACCCGTTGGCTACTCGTTCCGACCGACGAATTCGCTGACGCCGTCGCTGCTGACCAGCAATAACCGCTTACTTAGTGGGTGATCCATCCGGTCGTAGTCGTCGGTAATTTTCGCCCGGACCTGCTCGATGACTTCGTCTGAGTCCAGACTGACCGCCACGAAGAAGTCTCGGTTTGGCACGCCGACAACGAACTCTCGCCCGAGCAATTCCTGCAGCGACAAGTGGAACGACTCACTCAGCAGTCTCGCCGAGTTGTAGGCGTCGGGCCGTTCGGGGAGCAGAAGTTGGGCGCCGTCGGGTTCGCCGGTCAGCATTAGCTCCATCGCGTTGTCTTCAAAGTACGCATTCAGATTGTGAATCGCGATGTCGTGAATCTCCTCGACCGAGACACCCCACGGTTCGATCAAGTCGTCGCGGATGTACCAGTAGGCGTCGGCTTCGTCGACGACGTACAGGATGGCCAGGCCGCCCACCCATGCCTGAGCAGCGAACTCAGGGAACTGCTTCTTCCAGGTCGTCTTCGGATAAAGCATCGGCATGATTCGCTCGCGAATATCGTCGAGCGATGGATTCAGCCGAGTTGTATCCCAGTTCTGAACGTCGTGCAGAGTGTCCAACGCTGGCTGAACGATCTCTTCAAACTGGTCGGGCGAGTTGGCATAGCGGCGGTAAACATTGAAGAGGTTAATTCTCGACTCGCCGAGCTGCAGCTGAAGTTCGTCATCGAGTTCGCAGAGATGTCCCGGAAACTGGTTGCGGGCGATGCTCAGGACCCGATCGGCAAACATGGACGGCGGGTCTGCCAGCGGTTGGGCGAACTCGATCGACCGCATAACGAGTCGCATGATTGTGTCGGCTTCGGGGTCAAACTCGTCGTCCTGAAGATAGATGACCATCACACAGAGGCTCTGACATTTGATCGCTCGGACACGCCAGCGTCGCCACTCCTGCGGAGCTAACGCTCGTTTCCACCAGGGAGTATCGGGGCCAAGGACTGCTTCGCCCTGGACACCGATGTTCTCCTGAGGGATGTCCAGCGGCGGAAGGCTCTCGACATTTCGGCGAACCGGGAAGATTTCCTCAAGCAGGAGCGAATGGTCTTCGAGCCGTTTGACCGCCCCTTCCAGCCAGATGCAGTGCAGCGTCAGCGAGATTCGATCATCCGAAGACGTGAGGTGCAGGATGTTGCCGTCCGTCTGCGAGTTCCAGCCGGACGGGTGCCGCAGCGCGAACCAGTTCGATGGTCCGACAGAAGTGTTCCAATGATCGGGAACGTTCGCGGTCAACAGCTCACCTTTCAACTTACTCTGATTCTCTCACCCGTCACGTGCCGACTGTAGGTTTCGTTGTCGAGTAAGAGCGATGATGTCAGGATCGGCCCCAATGAGTTTTCCATCTTAACTCGCTTCTGACGGTTCGAAACAGTCCGTACTCATAATGTTTACGCGTCGTTCTGCCCGAACAAAGAGCATCAATCGGTCGCTGGAATCGACTGCGAATTCTGGCTACACTCCCCGCTTCAAGAAACGATCATGTTTCTGGTTACGTTAGATTAAGTGAAGATTTGTCAAAATGCCGCATACAGCGAACGCAAAAAAAGCTCACCGCAAGAGTCTGAAACTTCGCCTGACCAACCGTTCCAAGCGATCCGCTCTGCGAACACTGGTGAAGAGATTCCGAACGGCCGTGGCTGATGCCGAAGTCTCGATTGAAGACAAAGAACTGTTGTTCCGACAGGTCTCAAAGCGGCTCGACCAGTCGGCTGCGAAGAATCTGATTCATAAGAACAAAGCCGCGCGAGACAAGTCACGTCTTTCGAGCCAGCTCGCCGCCGCCAGAAACGGCTGATTACGGTTTCTCTTGGCGGCGCCTTGAACAAGGCGACTCACGCCAGAGTAAATCCGGCCTACTGCCAGCTCCTTGGTTTCGAACCTCGGCGCTGTTAAGGCGAGCCCCAGATACGTCAAGCCGATGCTGAGCCTTGTGCTCGGCATCGGCTTTCTGCTGCGCGGCAAGCAACCGTCGACCCGGAGCGGGGAGACAGCCGAGCGTGGATGGCGTCAACGCTCCCTGATGAGCCGCGCGAGTTTAACGATTATCCCGATCAGCAAATCCAAGGGTAGCTTGTCGACCACGCAAGGCTTTAAAGCACTGCCGACTGTGCCGTTTCCGTAGCTCTTTCCACGAATGCCGGCCGTCCGCTTTCGCACGCTTGTCGCAGTCGTAACTTCTGTGACAGCGCCACGTGTAACGGTTAGACGGAATGTTTTGCCAGCGCCAGTTGCAATGGTCGTTCGTGTTCAACCGGTCGAAGTAACCAGTGCGGAAGAACCGGTGCAATCATTGCATTTGTTCGGTCCGCTTCTGCCGGCAAGGAAGCCAGCAGGGAAAATACCGAATGTGCGGGCTTCATCGTTCCGCTATCGGGTACTGATCAGGAAGGAGCCGATCGTGACTGTTCGTCCGTGGTTGAAGGATTTTTGTGCGAAGCTGAACCGGCCCTCGCATTCCCACAGTCGACGACCTCATCGTCCATGCCATACAGGCTCGAGGAATTCCAACGGTGCCGTCGAGCAGTCGCTGGAAACACTGGAAGACCGTACTCTGTTAGCAGCGTCGGTGCTGTTCGGATCCGGCGAGCTTCAGATTCTCACCGACGCCAACGAGACCGTCCTCATTCGAGAGGATCCTGTGACGCCGGGCCGAGTCGACGTGCAGATTGGCACCAGTACGTCAGCGGCGACAACAGCTCCCTCATTACCGAACGTGGCTGTCACGGATGTCACGTCGATCGTTCTCATCACAGGCTCGGGCAATAACACGATTGATCTGAGCGGCGTGCTTGCCTCCGCATTCACGGGTCTGACTTCAATCAACGTGCAGGGCGGCAACGGCGACGACATCATCATCGGCAGTGCTGACCTCGCTGTGTTTGCCGATGGCCAGGACGGCAACGACTCAATCACCGGCGGCAGCGCGGACGACACCCTCGTGGGCGGAGACGGCGCTGACTCGATTGCAGGACTGGCCGGAAACGACAGCATCGACGCTGGCGACGGTGATGACGTCGTCACTGGCGACGACGGCGACGATACGATCCTCGCCGACGACGGCAACGACACGGTTTCCGGAAATCTCGGCAACGACAACATCCTCGGTGGCGACGGCGAGGACAGCCTTTCGGGGAACGAGGGGCTCGACACGCTGAACGGCAACTCGGGGGCCGACACAATCTCCGGAGACGATGGCGTCGACTTCATTCTCGGCGGTGGCGGCGATGACCTTATCACCGGCGGCCTCGAAGGCGACACAATTATTGGCAACGCCGGTTCCGACACGCTGTCTGGCGATGATGGAGTTGACTTTGTTCACGGCGGCAGCGGCAATGATTCACTCTTCGGCAACGAAGGTGATGACACGCTCAACGGAATGGGCGGCGAGGACACTCTCGACGGTGGCGGCGGCAACGACACCATCCTTGGCGGCGAAGGCGACGACGTCGCGTTAGGCGACGGTCCGGACGTCAACATTGTGACCTTCGGCAATGACGTAATCCGAGGCCAGGGCGGCAATGACACGTTACGTGGAACGCTCGGAGCCGACACCATCGAAGGTGGCGACGGCGACGACGAAATCCAGAGCGAGTTGGCCGTGAATCTGCCGCCTCCGATTCCGCCAGCGCCGGTTGCTCCGCCGCTGCCACCAACACCACCGTTCACGACGCCGTTCGACCCAGCAGTCTCGACGGGCGGGACCACAGATCTTGGTGCGTCGGCCGTGTTGACTGTCGGATCCGGCGATCTTTCGCTGGCGATCACCACTGACGCCGCGGGCCAACCAACTGTAACGTTGTACGACCCCGCTGGACCGTTGGGTCCGACTGATCCTAGTTTTCTCGCCCCTGCAAATCAGAACTTTACCGGGATTGCTGTCGACGGAGGGGCGTTGGCACAGCTTGCCGCACCTGGAGCGACCGTGATTGGAACTGCCAGCGACGTCAGCAGTTCCTTTTCTCAATCCGGCCTTGACTTCGCACTGATCCAGCAGGTCGAGCGGCTGCAAGACTCGAACGCGACAACGATTGGTGCATTGTTCACTCAGACGTACGGAGTCACGAACCCGACGGGGGCAACAGTAACACTCGAATTTCTCCGAGGCACGCATTACCACAGCAGCGACTTTGGATTCAACGGCGTAACGAGTGCTGGTGGTCGATTCTTTGATGCGAGCGGAGTTGAAGTACTCGTCCAGTCCAACATGCTGGGCGACATCAACACCGTGGGAACGCTAACTGGTATTACAGGACTGTCTGGCGATCCTGTTCCCATTGATCGATTTGAAGTGGGGCCTCGACCAAACGATATCGCCGATATCGCTGCCCGCTTTCGCCCGCTTGACGACACGGTCTTCAACGATCTACGGGACATTAATAATCTTCCCAATCCTGATGGATTCTCTGATACAGGCACAGACGTTGGTTTGCTTCTGCGGTCAGTGTTTACGATTCCTGCGGGTGCCACTGTTCAGTTTACTCAGCATCTCTTCTTCGCCGACTCCGCGCCCTCGGCCCTGGTTGGTGTCGTAAACTTGCCTCCGGTCGCTGCCCCGGACGCGGTCAGCGTCTTTGCGACACCGGTGACATTCATTCCGGTCACCAACGACTTGGACTCGGATGGAGTTCTCGACTTTGCAAGTATCCAGATTGAGACTCAGCCGCTTAACGGGACGGCAGTCAGTCTCGGCGACGGCCGAATTACCTACACGTCAAATCCCGGCTTCAGCGGCGTCGACACGTTTACTTATTCGATTGCCGACGACGGCGGAGCGCGAAGTGCTCCGGCAACAGTCTCGATCACTGTCATCGAGGCCGCTGATACGATCGGCGACTCGCTCGATGGCGGACTTGGTAATGACACGATCATTGGTGGAGCTGGCGACGACTTTATCAATGGCCGCAGCGGCGACGACAGTCTTTCCGGGGCGCAAGGCAACGACACGATTCTGGCCGGAGCCGGCGACGACACACTCAGCGGCGGCGCAGGCAACGACACACTGGACGGCCAGAGCGGAAACGACGTCGTCAACGGCGACGAAGGTGAAGATGTCATTGTGTTTGGTGGGACGGGCGATGGGCTGGACATCGTCGACGGCGGTTCGGGATCGGACACGGTCCGAGTTTCCGGAACAGCAAACGACGACACGTTCCGCGTTTCTCAGGATGCTCTGGGCCTGCTGACCGTCAGTCAGGCAACATCGATGATCACCATCGATCCGAGTTCCGTGCAGACGGTCATTGTTAATGGCCTCGCCGGAGATGACTTCATCGGCATTGACTCAATCCCACGGGTTGGCCGCATCGTCCTGATCGTGAACGGTGGATTTGGTGACGACATTCTCGACGCCGGATGGGTCGACTCCGGAAGCGTGATCCTCGAACTCAACGGCGAAGGCGGCGACGACACGCTGGCCGGCGGCAAGCAGAACGACCGACTCAACGGTGGCATCGGCAACGACTCCCTGTTCGGCGGCGACGGGGACGACACGCTTTCAGGCGGCGACGGCCAGGACATCATCAGTGGCGGCTGGGGTCAGGACATCATCCTCGGCGATGCCGGCAACGATACATTGTCGGGTGACAACGGCAACGATGTTATCGACGGCGGCCTCGACAACGATGTCGCGAGCGGCGGAAACGGTGATGACACCATTCGAGGTAACTTTGGCAACGACGCTCTGAACGGCAATGCCGGAAACGACTCGATCCTTGGGTTGTCCGGTAAGGACACGATCGTTGGCGGTTCGGGGAATGACACACTCGACGGCGGCCGCGAGGATGATCGCATCGGCGGTCAGAGTGGCAACGACCTGATCCGCGGTGACCACGGCGACGACTTCATCAACGGCGGCACTGGCAACGATGAAATCGTGGGCGAAGACGGCGACGACACGATCATGGGTGGCGACGGAGCGGACGGAATCTCTGGCGGCGACGGTGACGACTTCATCGAAGGCCAGGGGATGAACGACACCATCACCGGTGGCGACGGCAACGACACGTTGCGAGGCGGCGGCGGTGACGACACGATCCTTGGCGAGCAGGGTGACGACGTGATCAACGGAAACTCCGGCACCGACACAGCGGCGGTTGGCGAGGGAGCCGATGCAATCCCGGAAAGCATCGAGATACTCGACGAGAGTTTCATGCTCAGCTCTGAAATGATGATGAATCTCGACGGCGTTTAAGATTCGCCGACCACTTGCGGTACACTGAGCCCGGTTCGACAACCTCGAATCGGGCTCTTTTTGTTGCGTTAAAGACTGCGTTGCTCGTTCCGATTTTCAAGCGTTTCACGGACGTTGATCGATGCCGCAGTTACCTGACTGCTGAAAGACGACTGGCCGCGCACCGTCGAGGAGCTGGAAGCTTGAACTCGTTTCGAAATCGTGGGTTTGTCGTAGGGTGTGACCAGCGGAGCGAATCAAACGGCTGGTGTGCCGGCGCGGGCGAGTTTCGTGTCACCAAAGCGTAGCCAAGCTCGAAAGATCTCCGCGCAGGCACACCGCGATTACCGCTCGGCCCGCTGGTCACACCCTACCAAATACTCACAAGCTCTTCGGGATGCCTACGCAAACGCTGGCTGAACTTCCACCGGTTGGGCGTTTGTTACGACGGCATTCGGAGTTGTTGATCGTCCCAACGTTGCCGTCACGGTGATCGTCCCGCCCTGGCGCGTTGCTGCTTCCAGCAGGCTGATGCCGGCGGCGATGGGCAGCCCGAACCAATATCCGAGTTTCAATTGGCATTGTTGCAGGCGTGAAAGATTCCTGACGACAGGGTGTTCGCCGCCGCGGTGAAGAAGCGAGTAAAGCGAGTTTCGAGGCGTGCCTGAAACGCGATTCAGAATGCTCTGCAGCCAGCCGAACGAATTCTGCAGCATCGCCATGTGTCGCACGGACTCGTAGTGAAACTCGTTGCTCGCCAGTAAGCGTTGCAGTGTCTCAGGCGTGAAGTGGTAGAGGTGTCGCGGCAGGTCGAGGTGGAACCAGTCGTTACCGGTCCGTTGTGACTGCAGACTTCCGAAGTTTGGAACGGCCAGGATCAGTCTGCCACCTGGTCTCAGGATGCGGCGGATTTCGGCGAGCGTCTGTTCGGGATGTGGAAGATGCTCCAGGACATGCCACATGATGACGGCATCGAAGGTGTTCTCTTCGTAGTTGGCCTTTGCAAGTTCGGGGGCGATGCGAATTTGTGCTCGAG
>JBLFXD010000228.1:0-8884 GCA_047611045.1 Planctomycetaceae bacterium
ACGCACGCTGTCTGGCAGCAAAACGCCGGACAGCCGATCGGTCCACAATACGCTGGCCAGTACGGAGCGGCCGCACCTGGGCAGCTCGTTCCGCAAACGAAACTGGTTCCGCAGCAGCCACAATTCCAGCAGCCGGCGCCGCAGCAACAATTCCAGCAGCTTCAGTACAGACAACCGGGGGCGTTCCCGCAGCCTGCCTACCAGCAGATGCCGGCTCCACAGGGCCCGTACTACCAGTAAGACTGCCCAGGATCGATCTCACGATTCAACAGAACGCAGGCTTCTTAACCAGGATGTCTGCGTTCAACTGTTTAATCACCAGTTGTCAATCAGACGGTGACCGAGCCGTGCCTCAACACAACGACCGACCATCCGGCTGTCCGGTTGAAATCGTCGCTCACCGAGCAGCGTCGATCGAAGTTTCCGAGAACACGCTGGCAGCCGTCGAACTGGCCTGGCGACTGAATGCCGACGCGGTCGAGATCGACGTTCAACTGACTCGTGACGGCCAGCTCGCCGTCATCCACGATGCGACGCTGACACGCACTGCCGGTATCGACCAAAACGTCAGCGACGTCGACATGTCCGAGCTTCGCACGATCGACGTCGGATCCTGGAAAGACGAACGCTGGCGCGAAGAAACAATTCCCGAACTGCCAAACATCCTCGCCACAATCCCGAACGGCCGGCGACTTTTCGTCGAGCTGAAAGGTGGAGAAATCGAAGCGACTCATCCAGCAATCGTTTCCGCTCTGCAGCACGATCTTTGCGAATCGAACTCCGCCCCCGAATCCGTCGTTCTAATCAGCTTCTACCCTGCCCTGCTCTGCGCAGCAAAGCAGGCTCTGCCGGAGTTCGATGCGTTGCTCGTCGTTCAGCAACAGCCTGTTCCAGACGACTCGGAGGCGACGAGCAAAGACGCCGGCAAAAGATCCAACTCACGTTGGGATCCGTCGATCGACGAGATCATTGACGTCGCCGTTTCCTCAAACTTCAACGGCGTCGACCTCTCGAACACCGCCGCAGTCACACCCGAAACAATCGCTCAGGTTCGACAGGCGAAACTTGCCTCGTGCATCTGGACAGTCAACACCGTCGCCGACGCTCGCCGACTGATCGCCACCGGAGTCGACAGCCTGACCACCGACGACCCGCGAACACTACTCACTGCACTGCAGGCGTCGAACGGCTCGTTTGGCCGGTTCCCACCGGCCAAACCTTGATTCGAAGTTCCTTCCCGGCCGGTAGGAACCGGCCCTACGTCGAGAGGGATCCAAATCAATCGCTCCGGGCTCCTGCACGGTTGCCAATTCGCGATCGCTCCCGCAACGATTCGCAAAGCGTGGTCACGCCATCGGAATCCGGACGAAGGGGCAAGTGATGCTGGGCTCAGAACTGACGACTTCACGACGAACATTCCTGTCGAGCAGCTTTGCCGTCGCTGGCGCAACCGTCGGCCTCGGGACATTACCGGTTTTGGGGCAGACTGACGCCGATCAATACCCAGTGAAAGTGCTCAATCCTCGCAACCGAGTTCCGCTGTCGTTCATCATCGACGACTCGACGTGCCTCGTGAATATGGGGCACTTCTGCATGCCTCAGTTCGCGGAATGCTATCCGACTCGCAAGGACTATCAGAAACCGTGGAAAACCTGGCCGCGCGAAATCCCTGACTCATTCGTCCGCGAGTTCGGCGAGTGGTGTGCCGAGCACGGCGTCAAAGGGAAGTACAGCATCGTCCCGAACCCGGCGTGCGTCGGGTGGATGGATCGTGAGATCCCCGGCTGGTCACGACGAGAGTTACTCGACAGTCTCAAACTCGTTCGCGAGCTGATGGTTCCCAACTGGGACATCCATCCGGAAATGATCACCCACACGCGGGTCATCGACCTGAAAACCGGTCGACCGATTAACGAAATCAGCCCGGCGACGATGGAGAACTCGTACCCGCGTGAAAAGAAAAGCGTCGACGAACTGGCTGAGTACCTGGCCTACTCGCTGAGGATTCTGAAGAACTGCGACCTGCCGTGCGAAGGGGTCACCACGCCCGGCGGATTCGGAAACCTCGTCAAGCCGGAACTTTCACTTGCCGTTCACGACGCCGTCCGAGACGTCTACGGCACCGACCTGCCGCACTATTTCAAGTACGTCGTCGGCAGCGACGAAAGCACGATCCCGAAACTCGAACACGTGCGAGGTCTGGACACGGACGATCCGAAAGTCACCGTCAACGTGCCGGCCGGGACCGGAGACTGGTTCGGCGGCTGGGACGGCGACCGCCTGTCCGAACCTGACCGCTACGCTTCCGAAGACGCAACTTCCGGGCGGATGGTCGAGATGATCGAACGAGGCGAACCGGCCGTCATGCTCTGCCACTGGCCGGGCATGTACACCCAGGGGACGAAAGCCGGATTCCGAGCGTTTCAGCGAGTCGTCACGTCGCTGGCTGGTCGCTTCCGCGACAAAACTGTCTGGATGAAAGTCAGCCAGATCGGCCGCTACTACGCCGCTGCCGAATTGACAAAGATCTCCGCCACTTCCGCCGGGCTGACGCTGCAGGCACCGTTCGGAACATCCGGATTCACGCTGCGAATCGCCAAACCGGCAACCGGCAATCCCGTCGTCCGAGTGGCGACCGGAGAATCCCAGGCATTGGACGAAGTCAGGTCCACCGCCGATCTCGACTCCGGCAAATGGCTGAACGAGAAAGGTTCGCACGTCCTGTGCTTCGACCTGCCCAAAGGCACAACGACGATCACCTGGACCGTCTGATACTTACTGGTAGCCGGCTCGTAGTTCCGGAACCGATCCCCTGCTAACATCCGCGCCGCGATTCTGAATCCGTCAGGAATTCCGCAAAAATCGACCACCCGAATCACGGCGAGGAGCAGCCCACGCATGGCTGAATTGACATACAAGGACGCTGGCGTTGATCTCGAACTTTACGAACAGGCGATGGCCAAACTCCCTGCTCTGATGCAGAAAACGCACACCCCCCGAGTGATGCCGATGCCCGGTGGGTTTGCCGGCCTGTTTCAGCTCGGCACAAACACGCGGCTGTTCAAGAATAACTACAGCGATCCGGTGCTCGTTTCCGGAACCGATGGCGTCGGGACAAAACTCAAAGTCGCCATCGCCGCCGGGAAGTTTGACACCGTCGGCATCGATCTGGTCGGCATGTGCGTCAACGACTGCCTGTGCGTCGGAGCAGAACCGCTGTTCTTTCTCGACTATCTGGCTCTCGGAAAAGACGATCCGACGCTGATCGCTCAGCTTGTCGAAGGAGTCAGCTCGGCCTGCTGCGACACCGGTATGGCACTACTTGGCGGCGAAACCGCCATCATGCCGGACGTCTACAAGGAAGGTGATTTCGACATGGCCGGCTTCTCGGTCGGCGTCGTCGAGAAAGACCAGATCATCGACGGCACGCAGTCGATCAAACCCGGAGACGTGATCGTCGGCCTCGGAGCCAGCGGGTTCCACTCGAACGGCTACAGCCTGGTTCGAAAAGTCGTCACCGACGTCGCCGGCCTTTCGTACGACGACCACATCGCCGACCTCGGTCAGACCGTCGCCGAAATTCTCCTCGAACCAACCCGCCTTTATGTCTCGTCGGTCCTCAGTGTTCTGGAAGATGCAAACCTGCGAGCGTCAGTCCACGGCCTGGCACACATCACCGGCGGCGGACTTCCCGACAACATCGAACGGATTCTCCCTGAAGGCTGCGCCGCAGAAATCGATACGTCCACCTGGAAACGCCCGGCTTCGTTCGAGTGGCTGCAGAGTCTCGGCGGAGTTGCTCAGGAAGAAATGTACAAAGTCTTCAACATGGGCATCGGCTTCGCGATGGTTGTCGAACCATCCATCGCCGACGAAGTGTGCCGCAGGATCGCCGAACACGAGATCTCCGCATCAGTCATCGGCGAAATCAAAGAAGCCCCGAAGACCGTCACGCTTCACCACAACGGCTAACTGCTACTTCTGAAGCGAGACTCGCACCATCTCGTGGTCGTTGCGGATGATCACGTGGCCGTTGGCAAACGCCGGTTGAACCCAGTTGACGATGCTGTTGGCGAATCGGCGGGGGCCGAAGCCTGATTCGGTGTCAGGTTTGATCAGCAGCGTTCGGTCGACCACTTCGACGCCTGCGGGAGTGAACCGAACGATCAACAGCTCACCTTCGTCGTTGACCATGAAATAGCGGTCGCCGTTCTTCACAAAGTACGCCGATCCCCAACGTCCCTGCCGCGTCAGCTTTTTGTTTTCCCAGACTCGGCTGCCTGTGCTCAACTCCAGACCGCGCAACTCGCCATAGCTGCATGTTCCGTAAAAATGTTCGCCTTCGATGACTGGCGTCGTGATGACTGAGTGCAAACCTTCGGTCCCATTTGGGCGTTCGCTCTTACCCTGGATATGCCAGAGCTTTTTGGCAGTCGGACGGTCGTCGTTCATCGCGACCAGCATCGACCCGCTGTAGAAGGAAGAAACCAGCAGGTTGGAACCGCTTTTGACCGGCGTGGCAATCGTCATGTGATGGCGGACGGTCATTGGAACCTGCCAGTAGACTTTGCCCGTCTGTGGATTGAGCGACCACAGCGCTGCCGGATCCCAGTAGATCAGCTGTCGCACTCCGGCGTGCTTGTAGATGACAAACTGCGAATAGCCCAACTCGTCATTGCTGGGGATGGCCTTCCAGACTTCTTGGCCAGTCATCTTGTTGAACGCTCTGACCTGTTCGCTGTTCTTTCCGCCGGTTGCAAAGATGACGAGGTCTCCGTCAACGATCGGAGCCGTCGAGATCCCCCATACCGGAAGCAAAACGTCGAACTCCTTACGAGAATCCTTCGACCAGAGCAGCTTTCCATCGTCGAGACTCACGCAGCGAATATGTCCGGCCGCTCCGACGGCGTAAACGCGGTCGCCGTCGATCGTCGGCGTCGCTCGCGGACCGGTTCGATAAGAACCCATCAGCTCGCGGTAGTGAGTTTGCCATTCGTCCTTCCACAACAATTTGCCCGTCTTTTCGTCGAGACAGATGACTCGTTCAATCGCCTCAGCCGTTTCGGTATCAGGCTTCGGACGATAGTCCATCGTCACGATGCGACCGTTAGAAACGACCGGCCCCGAATACCCCGACCCAATCGAAACTCGCCACGCCGTCTTCAGACCATCATCTGGAAACTGCTCGACAATCCCCTCTTCATGCCAGACAGCCAGCCGATCTTTACCGCGCCACTCCGTCCAGTCATCCGCCGAAGTGCTGATTCCAGCCATAAGAAAACAGGCCTGAGTCCAGACGAGAATCCCAAACTTTGAAACGGTCATCTTTCGCTTTCTCTGCGAGACGTTGGTGAGCGGTGCCACTTCGGCTTACTACGGCCTGAAAGAGGCTGCGAGGTTTGAATCAGCACGACAGCCTGCAAAAAACACTTCTTCGACGAGAGTTGAAGCTACTGCTTAGGTTTTCCCACCGTCAGCTTGCGGCGGTAGATTCGTTTTCCGTGCGCGATGTAGAGCGTGTTGTGGTCGGGGCCGGCCAGCATGCAGGTTGTCAGCGGCTGGTCGTTGTCGACTTTCGGCAGGACTCCGCAGGGACGACACGTTGGGTCGAAGACCTGAACGCCCAGGTCGCTGGTCACGTAGTATCGCCCGCGTTTGTCGACAGCCATCCCGTCGCCTCGCGAAACGGCCATGTACGGCGGTGGTTCGTTGAAGCGGAATTCGCCTTTCGGATCGATGCGAAGTCGCATCGGCATCGACGGCATTTTTGCATCGAGAACCGCGCCGGCGTTGACTCGGAAGGTCCACGTGTGAGTCCCGCCGTAATCGGACACGGCCAGCGTGCCTCCGTCGTTCGACAAAGCGATGCCGTTTGGTTTGTTGATACCGGTGTCAACGGCTGTGACTTCGCCGGTCTTTGGGTCGATCCTTGTCACCTGCTTCGCGCCGGTTTCGGTGATCAGGATGAAGCCGTCTCGGGTGACAGCCAGATCGTTGGGCTTCACCCCTTCGGCGACCGTCTTCACTTCGCCACTTGAGACGTTGATCGAGATGACTCGGTTCTTTGATCCCTGGCACGCGTACAGCAGCGAACCGTCCGGGCTGAACTCGAGCCCGCTGACCGATTCTTTAGCGATCTCGGTCCTCGTTCCGTCGGCCGTGTTGATGCGGATAACGGCCGGAGCACGCATGTCGCAGAAGTAAAGATTGCCTTCTTTGTCGGCACACAAAGCGTCGGCGAAGCCGAGGTCGTCAGCGACCAGTTCCCACGATTCGCCATGAATCAACAGGTTAAGCAGCGTCAGGTCGCCGCCGAGATCGCCCTTCGTGTTGATCTGTGGCGTGTCAGCTTCTTTTCGCCACAACCACTTCATGGCGTCAGGAAACTTAGCGCTGCCGAAGTCCGCGTTGTGAGCGTACCCCTCGGCCCAGTCGAAACGCGTGTCGTAGCCCATGTATTTCAGAGCGGACGCCATCCGCTTATTCGCCCACGGCCAGCTTCCAAACGCGTTGTCGACGTCGCCGCCGGTATCGGCCATGTAGACGCGGATCGGCTTCGGTTCTGTCTTGCGGACCAGGGCCGGGTAGATGTTACCACCTCGCAAATTGGTGAAGCTGCCGACGCTGGAATACACCTTGCGGAAGTAGTCCGTGCGTTCCCACGCCGCCGTGAATGCGCAGATCGCTCCAGAGCTGGAGCCGCCGATCGCGTGCATCTCGGGATCGTCGGAGAGCGTGTACCGCTGCTTAACTTCCGGAATGATTTCTTCCTGCAGAAATCGGACGTAGCGATCGCCGAGGCTGTCGTATTCGTAGCTGCGGTTTGAATGTTTTCCCTTCACACGCGGCTTCGACTTGTCGTGTCCTGGGTTGAGGAACACGGCAATCGTGGGCGGCATGTCTCCGCGAGCGATCAGATTGTCGAATACCGTGGGAATGCGCCATCGACCATTGACGTCGCGCATTCGCTCGCCGTCCTGAAAGACCATCAGCGCGGCGGGTTGCTCGGCTTTGTATTGAGCAGGCACGTAGATCGCCCAGTCGCGAATCGTGCCGGGGAGAACTTTCGACTCCCACGGCGTCATCTTTTCGACCGTACCCCTGGGGACGTCATCGCTCGCTACGGCGTCGGGATGCGGTTCCCACTTCGGCCTTGTTTCGACGATGGGAATGTTCGTTGACTTCGCATTGTCATCCCACAACCACTTCAGAGCTTCCGGAAAAACTTCACCGCCCCATTTGCTGCTGTGACCGCCGTCGGTCATGACCAACTTGTATGGATAGCCTGCAAACTGCAGAGCCGCTGCCAGATCCTGATTACCCAGCGGCCAGTTGCCGTGCAGGTTGTTGAGGTCGTCGCGGCCTTCCTGCAGGTAAACCTTGATCGCTTTCGACGCCTTATGTGACTTGCGGACCAGCCCTGGAATTTCCCACCCGCCACGGATGTTCGTGAAGCTGCCGATATGGCTGAGTACTTTGCCGAACTGGTCCGGCTTCTCCCACGCCACCGTGAAGGCACAGATGCCGCTGGAAGAAATTCCGCAGACAGCTCGGTCGGCGGGATCAGCCGAAACGTTCAGCCCCTTCAACGCGACTGGCAGAAATTCTTCGATCAGAAAGTTCGAGTAGCGGTCCCCCAGCGAGTCGTACTCAAACGATCGGTTGCTGCGGTTCGCCGCGCCGGGTGCTGTCGCGGGAATCGTGCCCGGATTTACGAAGACGGCAATGGTAACCGGCATCGCCTTCTGATGAATCAGATTGTCGAACACCACGGGAACGCGATACGAGCCCTTCGGGTTCGCATAGCCTCGCCCATCCATGAAGACCATCAACGAAGCCGGCTTACCAGCCTTGTACTGAGCGGGCACGTAGACGCTGAAGTCGCGTTGCGTTCCCGGAAAAACCTGACTGTCACTGAACTCGCCCGACGTGACCTTCCCTTGAGGAACCCCGTCCTGCGGAACCCGATCGGGATTCTCCTGCGCCATCAAAGTTGCAGGCAGCAACGTCGCCGCAAGAAACATCACGATCACATGACACTTCAAAAGATTCATAAACGAACTCCGGGCTTGTTAACTGGTCAACTCAGCCGGGCGTATGTTTCAGCCACCCCGGCGAATCCGGATTCTTACAGTTGCCCGCAACAATTTCACGCCGGTTGCCAGGATGGCCAGCCGGTTGTTCAACAGACAACCGCTGAGCAGCGTGATGCCGCAAAGAACGTGTGAGTTTCCTGGTTGTAGGGTGTGACCAGCGGGCCAAACGAAATTCGCGGTGTGCCGGCGCGGAGATCTTTCGAACTTCATTGACGCTCTGATCACTCGAAAGCCGCCCGCGCCGGCACACCAGCCGTTTGATTCGCTCCGCTGGTCACACCCTACGGAAAACCACAAACTCAAACCCACAACTTTTCAACGTCTCAGCCAATGGTCATTCCCAGCCGCCAAACTTCTCTCGCCAGCGGTCGGCGGTTGCGGTCAAGGTCGCCTGGTGGGTCTTGTAGTAAATCGCTCCGAAGACCAGCGCGACGCCGATCAGCAGCACGACGGAACCGACGGCCGTCATTTGAATGCCCCGCTCCATGCCGGTCAGTACTTTGCCGACAATAGTCACCAGGTCGAGCAGCAGCATCGAAAAGCCCAGTGTCAGGTACAAGCGAATGCGGAAGAAGCTGCCGAGTCCCATTGCGGCCAGACAGAGCAGGATCAGGCTGAGGTTAAACGCGACCGGATAACGATCATCCACCAGAGCGTAGTACCCGGCGCTGCTCAGCATGGTCAGGATCGTGACGAGGCGAATGCGGTTGCGAGTGTCACGGTGGATGCGGTCGCGGAACAACTGCAGCATGATGAGCACGCCCATGCCGACCGGCACGGTGTACGCG
>JBLFXD010000229.1:0-8881 GCA_047611045.1 Planctomycetaceae bacterium
ACTGCTGAAGACGGAGATGTTGGCACTGCTGAAGACGGAGATGTTGGCACTGCTGAAGACGGAGATGTTGGCACTGCTGAAGACGGAGATGTTGGCACTGCTGAAGACGGAGATGTTGTTGCTTCTGAATCGGGCGACGAAGCCGCGCCGTCAGAAGAAGTTGAGGCCACCGAGGAAGCTGCTGGTGAAGAAGCCGCAGCATCTGAAGAGTCAGGAGAGGCTGAAGCAGCAGAATCGGATGATGCTGCAGAACCTTCCGGCGAGGAGCTTGCTGAGTCAGCTCGCGCGGAATCGGAGTCGTGATGTAAAAGAAGTCAGACAGCTAGCGTGTGCTTGAACTTCAGATAGCGCACAAAGTGATTGGGGATTATGGCAGATACGGCCACGAAAATTCGAATCTTCTCGCTCGCCAAAGAAATGGGCATGGACAGCAAAGTGCTTATTGAGCACTGTCGTGCCGCAGGTCTGACGGTTAAGGGCTCGGCTCTCGCGTCGATTTCCCCGGAAGAGAAGGAACTGGTTCTGCGGCATATGAATGGTGCCAAGGGCGGCGAAAGCGAAAGCTCCGAAGCAGTTGCAGAGACTCCGACTCGCACGGATGTCGTTCGAGAGGTCGGGGCCGCCAAGATGCGCAGTATGCGCACGATGGTTCCCAGGGAGCGAGCGGCTGCACCAGTCGAACAGGCTCCAGAGTCTCCTGTCGCCGAACCTTCCGCTGCCGAACCTGCTGCCGAAGAGTCGACAGTCGATGCTGCGTCTGACGTTCAGGACGATGCTGCCTTGCCAGTCGCTGAAGACGGTTCTGCAGCTCCGGTCGCCGAAGTTGCTGAACCAGTAACAGCAGACGATCCGGCACCGGTCGATGCTCCGCCCGCCGATGATTCCGCAGCACACAAACGCGAAGACTATGTGTCACTGCACGGAGGTCGTTCGGTCGTTCGCGAGATGCGCCCTCGCGGAACTCCGACTCATTCCGACCAGGTCGCTGCACGAGAGGCTGAGAACGAGAAGGATCGGTCTCGGCCATCGCTGCCAGGCCTTGCTCCGATGCCTGCGTTCACTGTCAAAGAACCGAAAAAAGCTGCTGGCGAGCCAAAGGCTCAGAAGCCGGAAATTCGCCTGACGCCGGGTGAACTTGATGGTCAGAGCCCCTTGGGGGTTCGTGTCAAAGAAGCTTCAGGAACTAAAGTTCCCCGCGGAGCTGGTGGACGTGGCAAAAAGCCCGTTGAGTTCACTGACGAAGGTGGCGAAAAGGCAAAGGTCGGAACGCTCGATGCTTCACGACGTGCGCGTCGCCAGGGACGGCATCGTCCTCGTATGGACGACGATCGAGACGTCGCACGCCGGGCTCGCAAACCACGTAAACGTCGCGGCGGCCCAAACCCGGCAGACCTCAAAACTTCGGCGACAATGGAAGAGCCGATTACGGTTCGCAGTTTGGCGGAAGCGATTGGTCGGCCCGCCAAGTCAATTCTTGGTGCTCTGTTCAAGCGGGGGCAGATGGTCACGATCAACGACGGACTTGACGAAGAGGCAGCATGGGAGATTGCTGCCGAGCTGGGTGTCGAACTTGAAGTCAAACACGGGCAGACCAGTGCCGAGTACCTCGATGAACTCTACGATGCTGAAGACTCCGAAGAGTCGCTGGTCGAGCGTCCGCCGGTTGTAACCATCCTCGGGCACGTCGACCACGGTAAGACGTCACTGCTGGATAAGATTCGTGAGACAGATGTTGCTGGTGGCGAATCTGGCGGAATCACTCAGCACATTCGTGCGTATCAGATCAATCATCAAGGCAAGAAGATCACCTTCGTTGATACACCTGGCCACGCGGCATTCGGTGAAATGCGTGCTCGTGGTGCCAATGTCACGGATATCATTGTGTTGGTCGTCGCGGCGAATGACAGCGTGATGCCGCAAACCGTCGAGTGCATCAGTCACGCGAAGGCATCCGGTGTGCCCGTCATTGTTGCTATGAATAAATGCGACCTGCCCGATATCAACGAACAGAAATTTCTCACTGACCTGTCGACCAACGGTGTGCAGCCACAGGAATGGGGCGGCGACATCGAAGTGGTTCGAACGTCCGCTATGTCTGGGCAGGGGATCGATGATCTTCTGGAAACGATTCTGCTGACAGCAGAAATCGGCGAACTGAAAGCGAATCCTGAGTGCAACAGTGTCGGGGTTTGTCTGGAAGCATTCCGAGACGATGGTGTCGGGCCAATTGCCTGGCTGATCGTCGAACGCGGCACGCTTCGAATCGGTGATGCGATTGTCTGTGGCGAGGCCTTCGGACGGATTCGCGCCCTTTACAACGACCGCGGCGAAATGATCGATGAAGTCGGACCATCGACTCCGGTCAAACTGACTGGTCTTGATATCGTTCCGGGGGCGGGCGACCGATTCTTTGTGCTTGAAGACATTGATCGTGCTCGAGCGGTGGCGGAAGAGAATCGTCAGGTCGGTCGCGAAAATATGCTGGCCATGCGGAATCGACCTCGAACATTCGACGACGTTATGGATGCCGCTCGGGAAGGGACGATTCAGGATCTGAATGTGATCCTGAAAGCGGATACGCAAGGGTCGATTGAGGCTCTTCGCAGCGAACTTGAGAAGTTCGAACACCCGGAAGTTCGAGTCAAGATTCTTCACGACGCAGTCGGCGGCGTGAACGAAAGCGACGTTTATCTGGCCAGTGCGTCGGATGCGATTATTGTGGCGTTCCACGTGATTGCTGAGGATCGAGCTCGACAATTGGCAGAACGCGAAGGCGTTGAGATTCGTCGTTACGAAATCATCTACGAAGTCATCGATCAGATCATGAGGACGCTGGAAGGCCTGTTGCTGCCGGAGAAGGTTCAGGTGCAAACTGGTCGAGCACTTGTTCTGCAGACATTCAGTGTCAGCAAATTTGGAACAATCGCCGGTTGCCGCGTGTTAGCTGGCACGATCGATCGTTCAAATCGAGTGCATGTGATTCGTGATCAAACGATCCTCAACGACTACTCGATAGCGTCTCTCAAACGTGTAAAGGACGACGCGAAAGAAGTTCGCGAGGGCATGGAGTGTGGTATTCGTCTGGACGGATTTAACGATGTCAAAGAGGGTGATCTGCTTGAGGCGTACCGAATTGATACGGTAAAACGAACCCTCGATTCGTAATTGGCTATTTGATTCGCGGCGTGAACGTCGTCGGGTCTGGTCGAACGAGTGGGTGTTTCGTCAATTAGTCGGCGTACCCAGCTTGATGACCGTCTTAGGATTAACAGGCTGTTTAAATGGTATCACGTCGGGTTGCTCGACTTTCACAGGCTGTCCGCGAAGTCGTATCGACCGCGATTCTGTTTCATCTTCGTGACCCTCGAATTAAAAACGTGACGGTGTTGCGGGTCGAGGTTGCCGCGGATGTTCGGACAGCAAAAGTTTATGTTTCGGTGATGGGCACTGAAAAAGAACGGGCATTGTGTCTTCACGGGCTGAATGCTTCGCGAGGTTACATTCAGTCACGAATCGCGGACCGAATTGAAACTCGATACACCCCCGTGCTGAAGTTCGTTCTTGACGATGCTGTTTCATCAAACGCAGAAGAGGCCGCTCGAATTCTTGAGGAACTGGAGCAGGAGCGGCGTGAACGTGACGGAGGGGCGGAAGCCTCGACACTCACTTCGGATCAGGAACTCGACGTTGAGGTTGCTGACGCCGAAAACGACGATTTAGCGGACGGGAGCGAAGTTCAGGACGAGGAAGAGTGAGAGGTTTCGAAGTTGCTTGCTGGAATCTGACGTCTGCTTAGCTTTTCAGTCTGCCACGAATTCACCGTCACTAAGTTGTCTGACCCGCAAAGTAACTTCTGGATTGAGTTGACTTCAGGATAATCATGGCCGCAGCGAAATCAAAAACTCCGGACAAGTCCAAGGTCCTTGCACGTCTGCTGAAACTCTTGAAGAAAGAGTTTGGCGGGTTGCCGAAACGCGAACAGCTCCCGGTCCTGGAAGCGATGGTGTTTTCAGCCTGTCTGGAAAACTCATCGTACGAGGCCGCTGACGCCGCGTTTGGTCGTTTGAAGAGTGACTTCTTCGATTGGAACGAGGTCCGGGTCAGTACGATCTCTGAGCTGGAACCAGTGTTCGAGGGTGTGCACGAGCCGGAATGGTGCGCGATGCGCGTCCGTTACCTCCTTTACTACGTCTTTGATCATCAGTTCTCATACGACTTCGACGGAATCAAGAAGAAGCCGTTTGACCTGGCTTTCAAGCAAGTCTCGAAGATCAAGCATCTGACACATTTCTGCCGGAATTACCTGCTACAAAAGTGTCTCGGCACTCACGTGATTCCTGTCGACGACAAGATGATCCGAACAGCAATCTGGCTCGGACTGGTGCCGGTCGGGGCTGACGAAGACAGCGGAGCGGAACTGCTCAAAGGCTTCATTAGAAAAGCGGATGCCGCTGAGTTTATTTGGCTGTTGAAATCGTTGTCGGTCTCTCGGCATGGTGAATCCGTTCTTGACATGTCTCCGAAAGGTGATCATCCAGAGCTGGAGTTCGATGTTGAGGATGCAGAAGAGCGATTGAAGGACGTCTTGAGCGGGCGTGCTCGAAAGCGGCTTCAGTCGGCTAAACGTACTGCAGAGAAGAAGGCGGAAGCGGAGCAGGCTGCGAAGACCGCCGAGAAGGAAGCTAAGAAGCGAGCTGCCGCCAGAAACAAGGCGAAAGCTGAAAAAGAAGCGGCAAGTGCCAAGGCCGCGGCATTGAAAGCGGCTGCCAGAAAGAAGACGGCTGAATCGAAGTCTGCGACTAATAAGAAGACCGCGACTAAGTCACCGGCAAAAACGAAGACTGCCGCTAAGAAGAAGACCGCCACCAAGTCGGCAACGAAGAAGAAAACCGCGACAAAGAAAAAGACTGTCAAAAAGAAGAGTCGCTAGTCGGCTTGTGTTGAGTTCTGCGACTGAAACGGGATGGCAGCATGTTGAGCGTTATTGCAGAAATCGAAGTCGTTGACGGCAAACGTGGCGACTTTCTTGCTGAGTTTCACAAGGTGGTTCCGCTGGTGCTGGCCGAAGTTGGCTGCGTCGAATACGGGCCGACCATTGATGCCGAAACCGACATTCCTGCCCAGATTCCGCGTCGTGAAAACATCGTCACGATCGTTGAGAAGTGGGAAAGTCTCGACCATTTGAAGGCCCATCTCGTCGCGCCGCACATGACTGAGTATCGCACCCGTGTGAAAGAGTTCGTTGTTGGTTCAGTCCTGCGAATTCTCGACGCCGCTTAACGTAGCTCCGTACCAGTTCTGCTGTCGCTTCGGTGAATTCTGCCACCGCTTCAATGAGTGGCCACGATGAGTGCTCCCCAGAAATTCGACAGTCCAACCGCTGTCATGCGGTACGCGATTGAGCTTGCTTCGCGCGGGCTCGGGCGAGTCGAGCCGAATCCTGCAGTCGGAGCGGTCCTCGTTGACGAGCACCTCAACCTTCTGGCTGACGGCTATCACGAACGGTTCGGCGGCCCGCATGCTGAAGCGAATGCTTTGTTGGACTTTGTCGCTCGCTATGAGGACTCAGGTGTTCGACAAGAGTTGCTGGCGAACGCGACGCTTTACGTGACGCTGGAGCCGTGCTGCCACCACGGGAAGACGCCACCATGTTCTGAGGCTGTGATCAAGGCGGGTGTTCGGCGGGTGTCGGTTGGGATCAGAGATCCGTCGCCGCATGTAGCAGGAGGCGGCATTCAGCAATTGCGGGATGCTGGCGTGGACGTTTCGACGGGATTGGCTGAAGAGCAGATTCATGAGCTGAATGCTCCGTTTCTGAAATGTCTGGAAACGGGCTTGCCGTGGGTCCACGCGAAGTGGGCCATGACGCTTGATGGAAAGATTGCGACTCGGACCGGGGCATCGAAATGGATCTCTGGCGAAGCATCGAGGCAGCGGGTCCATCTTCTGCGAGGGCGGATGGATGCGATTATTGTCGGGGCAGGCACGGCACGAGTTGACGATCCGCTGCTCACCGTGCGCGTGCCCGGACCTCGCACGCCGGTTCGAGTGGTCGTTGATTCTGCGGCAACGCTTTCGCTCGACAGTCAGTTTGTCCGAACGGTGAACGATGCACCGGTGCTGGTTGCTGTTTCTGAGAACGCTCCGGCTGAACGTGTCGATTCGCTGCGTGCGGTTGGGGTCGAGGTGCTTGTTGTTCACGACGGTGCCGGAGGGAGAGTCAACTTGAAGCAACTGTTGCAGGAGCTGGGCAGCCGGTCGATGACCAACGTCTTAATCGAGGGCGGCGGTGAATTGTTTGGCGCCGCGTTTGACAGTGGCCTCGTCGACGAAGCCCACGTTTTTGTCGCTCTCAAGTTTGCTGGTGGAGCCGACGCTGTGACTCCGGTTGGCGGAGTCGGCGTCGAGGTGATTCCTGAGGTTTGTCAGCTTCGCGGTCAGACGGTAGAGCAGGTCGGCGACGACGTTTACATTCACGGACGGCTGCACTGATCGCAGCGGCGCAGGTTCATCAATTGAGAGACGCCATGCACCGGATTGCGATTCTGATCGAATATCCGACGGTTAACGGTGGCGAGAATTCGATGCTGGCGGTGCTGCGGCATTTGCTCGACCGTGCGGAATCGGAATTCGAGTTCTGTGTTCTTGGTCCGACTGAAGGGGTGATGCCTGGGCGGATTTCTGAACTCGGCATTCCGATTGAACCGTTGAATCTCTTTGACGGGGCAGGGCGACGGCTTCCGCGCGAGCAGGCGATTCCTCGGTTGCTGGATGCGGCAAAGGCTTCAGGAGCTGACATCGTGCACGGCAACAGCCTCGCGATGGGACGTTTACTTGGAGCCGTTTCTCGCGAGCAGCCGACGTTTGTGGCAACGTCGCACCTGCGTGACATCATGAAATTAAGTCGAGCGGCGATTTCAGATTTGAATGCGACGCGACGGCTGATTGCGGTGTCGAATGCAACGTTGCAGTTTCATGTCGGGCAGGGGCTGGACGAGTCAATCGGAACCGTCATCCACAACGGGATCGATGCTGAGAGTTTCGCAGCTGACGTTGCCGCGCGAGCGAGGATCCGAGATGAACTCGGAATTCCGGCAAACGCAATCGTTCTGCTGACTGTCGGGCAGATCGGGCTTCGGAAGGGGCTCGATACTTTGGCTGCAGTGGGGCAGAGGCTCGCCGAATCTCGGACCGGGATTCATTGGCTGTTGGCTGGAGAACGGTTCTCGCAGAAGGCCGAGAGCGTCGAGTTTGAAGCAAGTATTCTACGGACATTTGCAGAGTGCGAGCCGTCGTTAAAGTTCCAGAAGTTGGGATATCGCCGGGACATTCCTGAGCTGATGCGAGCGTCGGATGTGCTTGTGCATGGGGCCAGGCAGGAACCTCTCGGGCGAGTGCTGCTGGAAGCGGCGGCGTCGGAATTGGCCATCGTGGCGACCGATGTGGGCGGGACGGGCGAAATTATCGTAGATGGCGAGTCTGGATTACTCGTGCCTGCGGATGCACCGGCAGTGATGACCGATGCGATTTCCAGGTTGATCGACGATGACAGTTTTCGCAGGCAGATCGTGGCGGCCGCTCATCGAAGGATTCAAAGTGACTTTGGAATTGCAAAGTCGGCTGAAGCTCTTGCGGATGTCTGGAAGTCTGTGATTGCTGCAGCGGAGCAGGATCGGCCGACGGGTGTTTGAGTCCGGCGGGGAGTGATCGTGCATAGTCGTCTGCGCATAAAAGAGTCGACCGGAAGCGTAGGCGCTCGTCTGAAAACCGCCCTACAGGGGAAGTCTTCAGCTACACCTCCAGTCGACGCTCTTCTATCAAAAGCAATCGGCGTGCCGAGACTTTTCGAAATGATAATCGAGTCGTAAGCTCCACGGTAAATAGAGTTTAAGGCGATCGTGTTTCTCCGAGTTTGATGTGTAGAACTGATCGCTGCCTTGAAAGCGGGCTTTCGTGCTGAGACGGCAGGCGGCGAGGGAATCTTTGTGACCAGCGAAAAGTCTGACGACGACGACGAGACTGAACAGCGAGTCTGGAGGTTTTCACGCTGGCGAACTTTCGTCGTCCGCAGCGTCGTTGTTGCAGCTTTGGTGGTCTGGGCTCTTGGGACTTTGTTGTGGGCGACGGTGCAGGATGCGGTCCCGTTTCTGTCCGGTGTCTATTACGCGTTGCCGTTGCCTGTTCTGATTCTTGCCGGGGCGATTGTTTCGGCCGCGTGCCTCCGCCGAATGAAAGATTGTCGGGTTACTGCTGCGTGCGTGTTGCTGTTGGAGATGCAGGTCATCGTTTGGGGCGGGCAGGTTTTCAGTGGGCCGGTCGATGATCCTCCCGCAGACTCGCACCGGTTTGTGTTCTGGAATGTCTGCCGGGGCAACTTTGGATACGACGCGACGGCTCGCGAGCTCGTTGACTTCGACGCCGACGTCATCGCTCTTGTCGAGGCGACAGAGCAGGCCGAGTACCCGGACTTCTGGACCTCGCGGATCCCAGGTTACTCAGCGAAGCGGCTTGGGTCGGGAATGATGATCCTGTGTCGCGGTGAGATTCTCGACGTGCAACCGGGCAACGTGACGGTTCCCGAAGAACCCGAAGCAGTTTGCCGCTACCGGATCATCTCGCTCAAAGTGGATAGCGCCCTGATGCGAGTACTGCTGATGGATGTGAAGTCTCATCCGCTGATGTTTCGCAAGCCGGCTTTTGTGCGACTTGCGGAGCTGGCCGAAGAGCTTTCTGATCAGCCGCTGATCGTCGCGGCAGACTTCAACACGCCGATCAACTCGGTCTGGATAGATCAGTTGCGAAGCCGGCTGACGAATTCGTTTGAAGAGGCCGGAGAAGGCTACCGCGAAACCTGGCCGACGCTCTTGCCCGTGCTATGCCT
>JBLFXD010000230.1:0-8876 GCA_047611045.1 Planctomycetaceae bacterium
TGGCGTCGCGGTTGAGACAGCCACACGGCCATTGTGATCGTCATGGTGTGCGACAGTGTGAACATCAAAAGACCTGCCAGTCCCGACAAGCGCGCGCCATCAGGGTCGAACAATTCTCGAGGGTCTTCCAGCAGCAAAGCCAGCCCGCCAGCAACAAGCAGATCCGGCCAGATGAGATGGACAGGGCCAAGCGGTAATGGCAGTCCGGGTTGCCACGGCGTGCGTTCCAACCAGGTTGAATAGTCGCGCAGAAACAGCGGATGAAATGCCACGACTCGAAAGGCACCGTAGGCGATCAGCGCAACCGCAATTAGCCCATCGCGAATTTCCAGGAGCGTATCGAGCGAGCCGTTCGGTCCGAAGAAATACAGAATGCTGAACCACATGACCTCGATCAGCCCCAGCAGCGTTCCAGCGATGATCAAATAAAGGGGAGGCGGAAGTGAACGTCGGACCGCACTCGTCAGGCTGTTCCAATAATGCCGGATCATCGACGTCCTCCTGCGAAGTAGTCTTCAACATTGTCCAGCGTTTCGGGACTGGTCAGCGAGGCCAGCACATCCGAAAGTGGTCCGCCCAGACCAGTCTCATGCCGCAGCCCTTCGACCGTGTCATGCGCCACAATGCGGCCCTCGCGAAGTACCACGAACTTATCGGCCAGTTCCTCGATGAGTTCCGGGGCCGGGGCAGTCAGCACGACGCAATACCCCTGCTCCTGAGTCAGCCGCCGCAGCACGTGTTTGAGTGCCAGAATGCCAGCCGGATCGAGCCCGCCGCCAAACGGTTCATCCAGCAGGAGAATGCGAGCTTCCGTGACCAGAGCCGCCGACAGGGACAGCTTCTTCTGTTGCCCGTTTGAGTAGCTGCGGACCGGCCAGTCCGCCTCTTTGGCCAGATTGAATAGTTGGAACAATCGTTCGATGTGATCGAACAACTGCTCCGTTTCGACACCGTACAGAGCTCCCACGCTGAGCAGAAACTCGCGGCCGGTGCGTTGCTTCGGCAGCCACGGGCGATCGGGGAGGAACACAGCCTGCCGACGAATCTCCAGTTCGTTTTTCTCTGTGGACCGGCGGATCAACCCATTGATCTCAACAGTGCCATGCTGCGGAGTCAGGACTCCAGCCAGTACAGACAGCAGCGTCGTCTTGCCCATGCCATTAGGCCCTACGATGGCCGTCACACCGGAATCTCCGATTTCCAGATTGAGATCTTTCAACACGGGCCGGACGCCATAGTGCTGGGTGATACCGCTCAGTCGAATCATGCGTGATCTCCGGTGGTCGGATTGCCTGACAAGTTGCCCCGGAACGAAGTCTGACAAATAAGGATCCCAGCGAAAAGATATTACTGACAACTCACAACGCCACCGTTATTTTGAATCAGAGAAAACGTAACGACTCGGATTTGAAGGTCATGACCAGCACGATCGATGTCGCCACCAGAAACTGAAATCCAATGAGCAGACGCGTTGTTTGGGGACTGCTGGCCATTGCGACGGTGCTGGTCGTCAGAATGTTTGTCGGCTCGGCATCCGAAGCCTTCTGGATGTCACTGCCGCCGGTTGTGCTTTTCGGAACACGCTTCCTGAAAGCGATCCCGCCGCCGCGGCTGAACTCACCGACCCGCGCCGGGCGAATCGTGTCGATCATCATTCTGATCCTTTTTCCGCCGAGCTATTACTACTTCCTTGTCTTCGTGACGGGCTCGTCGTGGTCATGGCGAGAATTCTTTCTCGTCAGCTACTTCTTCGGCCTGTCGTTCGAAATCAGCCTGCTGTACGTCTACCAGTTTCTGGAATTCGTACAGGATCGACTCCGACAGAAAGTGAAACCGAAACACGCCGTGCTGGTCTCCGTCGTGTTGAGGGCCGCCTTCTACACGGTCCTCGTGCCGTACATTTTCGTCATCTTCGCCGTCCACCGACCGAAGCTGATGCCGACTCCGATTGCGGGCATTCCGGCCGAGAACATTGAGCAGATCGAGTTTCAAAGTCGCGACGCGCAAACCACGCTCCGCGGTATCTTCCTGAAACGCGACGATCCGCTCGGAACAGTCATCGTCTGCCACGGAGTCGGCGCGAACCATTCCGACATCGAAGTCGTTCATCAGGTACTTTACGAGGCTGGCTTTCAGGTATTCACGTTTGACTTTCGCGGTCACGGACTGAGCGACGGCCACACGATTACCTACGGGCTGAACGAGCGGATGGACGTCCTCGGAGCCTACGACGCCTGCCTCGCCAGAGATGATGTCAATCCAGACAGGCTGTTCGCCCTGGGGGTCTCGATGGGCGGAGCATCGTTAACGCTGGCTCTGCCGGAAATGCCAATGGTCCGCGCCGCGGTTCTTGACTCAGCATTCGCCGACCTGACCTCAATGGTCGAGCATCAATTCCGATTCTTGCCGCAGACGTTACGGACGATGGTCACTCAAGTCGCGCGAGGCATCAGTTGGATCGAAACCGGAGCCGACATCAACCAGTTGGCTCCGGCCAGGGTGATGCCGCAAATTGACATTCCGATTCTGATCATCCACGGAGACGCCGACAGAATCGTCCCGGTAGAACACGCCAGCAAGCTACACGCTGTCGCTCGCAACGCGACGATCCACATCGAACCCGACAGCCCGCACATCGGCACGGTCATGCTGAACAGCCACAAGTACGAACGACTGGTCAGCCAGCACTTCCTTCGCGCATCGCCGCCAGATTCCGCACTCGACTAAAGCACTTTCAGAATCGGTTTTCAGTGTTCTGCAGGAGGGCCACCAGGGAAACAAAGGCCTTTCAGCGTCCCGGCTCCTGCACAGAAACCATGAAAATGGTCTAAAGATCCAGAACGCGATCCATTTGAGCGGCGACGTCGGCGAGCCTTGCTCGGTCCCCGCCGCGGACTTCGGCAGTTGCCCAGCCTTCATACTTAATGGCGGCGAGCTCTTTCCGAACAGCCGCCCAATCGATGCTGCCTTCGCCCAACGGAACGTCGAACGCTTTGCGCATTCCGTCATTCATAGCAATCTTCAGATCATACTCTTTGATGTCGAGTTTCTTCGAACGCTGACCGAGCACTTCAATCCAGTGCTCAGGCCATCCCCAGCGGACGACATTGCCAATGTCGAAGTAAACCTGCACGAACGGGCTGTTCAACTCGTCGATGTATCTGGCCATGCCGAGCGGCTCGATCAGAAACGTGGCCCAGACGTTTTCCAGCAGAATTGAAACCTGCTTCTTCTCGGCATGATCAATGGCCTTGCGAATGATGTCCTGCGTCTCGCGATAGTTCTGCAGGTAGGGGATGTTTCGCTGATAACGAACGACGTGCAGAACGGAATTTGCTCCGTAGTAAGCTGCCTGGTCGATGGCACTGATGATGTCCGGGTTGCTTGAGTTGACGACGCCATGAATCGGCAATCCAACCTTCTCGCTGGCACGGGCCAGCTCTTTGACTTCGGCCGCTTGATCCGGCTTCAACATCGCTCGCGGCTCGACGCCGTCGTAACCAAGATCCTTCAGCATTTTCAGTTTGTCCTCAGCGGACAGCTTCTCCAGGATCATGTGGTACTTCACGGCCTTTCGAATCCGCCCGGTGAACTCGCCAGCGGATACCGGCTTTGACTGGCTGATCACACCGGCAGCTGAAGTCGCACACAAAGCGGCGGCTCCGGATCGAACGAGAAACTCACGGCGATCAGTTAGGTCTGGCATCGGGTGCTTTCTTTTCTGAGAGGTGCTGGTCACGACGAGAGTCGAGCGACGATTCGACCGGTGAGTTTAACCATTCAATCGCTACGACTTCGAGTTTCTCAATGGCTCCAACCGTCCGCTCAACTGGGCCTCCGCGAATCGCCCTCGCACAGGTTTGCCGCGAAATGGCCTTGCGCGGGGCAATGCTGCGGCAGCGGACTCGGCGGTCAACGTCCCTCGTTCGGCAGAATTGTTTGAGCCAATGGGTTGCGATCTCGAACCAGCATTGGTCTACTACATATCGCGTTGAGACTGCGTCTCAATTGCAAATCGCCTACCGCTCAGTCATTCCACGACTGAATACCCAATCGAATGTCACTCCAGACACCTACCTGAAGGATTTTTGACATGAAACGACAGGGATTTACACTCATTGAGCTGCTCGTTGTGATCGCCATCATCGCGATTCTGGTCGCGTTATTGCTTCCGGCTGTCCAACAGGCACGCGAGGCCGCTCGACGCACCCAGTGCAAAAGTAACCTGAAGCAGATCGGAATCGCCCTGCATAATTACCACGATCTCCACAGCAAACTGCCGATCACATTTGCCGTCGATGGAACTCCGAGTGGCTCAACCGGTCTCGCAGACACCGGTACCAATGGGGGCGAATGGTCGATCCAGGCTCGACTGATGCCCCTCCTCGATCAGGCCAACCTGTTCATGCAGGTGAACCTTGACTTTGCCTATACAGACCCGCAGAACGCCGCCGCTCCGATTACGAGAATTCCCGGTTACCTTTGCCCCAGTGAAATCAAAGACGAACAGCGCGTTGACGGTAGCGGTAACCCCGAGCACTACCCACTCAACTACGCATTCAACGGTGGAAGCTGGAACTTCTGGAACAACGCCACTCGGCAGAATGGCAACGGAGTCTTCGGCCCGAACATGAGCCTTAAGTTCATGGCGATCACGGACGGAACCAGTAACACACTGGCGTTTTCAGAAGTCAAAGCTTTCACCCCTTACTTTCGCGATGGAAGTTTGGGAACAGCGACAATTCCCGATCCAAACACGCTTGCCGCCAGCATCGGTGGACCGAACTTCAAGGCGACCTCAGGTCACACGGAATGGGTCGACGGTCGAGTTCACCAGACCGGCATCACAACCGTCTTCACACCGAATACCGTCGTGCCTCACGTCAGCGGTAGCACGACCTACGATGTCGACTTCACAAGCTGCCGAGAAGAGAAAACCGGCTGCACGGGTCCGACCTACGCGGCGGTGACTTCGCGAAGTCATCACGTCGGCATTGTCCATTCATTGATGGCTGACGGAGCCGTCAAAGCAATCAGTGACACCATCGACGCTGGCACCTGGTCACGTCTGGGTGCACGCGACGATGGCGAGGTTCTGGGCGACTTCTAGAGAATTTTCGGCATTCGGTTTCGGGCTCGATACCAGCACGAAGCGATGCCGCTGCAAACCAACTAAGAAAATACTCCAAGCCAGTAAGCTCTCGAAACGAACTCGGTCGAACCTGAAGCGCGAGTAAGGATTGGCAACGGCCGATCTCTTGCTCGCGTTTTTTCGCGCTATCGCCGGTCGGCGATGCGATGTCTCCGTTTCGTGGCTAATACGTTCCACTTTAATAGCCCGCGCCATTGGGGCATAAAGAGTCTAAGATTCTCGATCCTGACACGGCCTTCGGATTCATCACGCAGAGGTTCATCAATCATGATCACCAGGTGTTCCCAGCACGGAGTTCGACTTCTTATTGCAGTTTCGCTGATCGTACTAAGCGGACACATTGCAGTCTCGCAGGACGCTCCGGACATCCCGCCTCGCAAAGGGCGTTCGTCAAACATTCGTCTGTTCAACGGCAAAGACCTGAGCGGCTGGATTGGCGATCAGAAATACTGGAGCGTCGAGGACGGCGAAATCGTCGGCCGCAACACTGAGTCGCTTTCGGTCAGCACTTACCTCCTGACCGAAGTCGACTTTTCGGACTTCCGACTGACGTTCGATTTCAAACTGGCGCAGTCTGAGATGCACTCCGGCATCGCTCTCTGGGGAAAGGTCGATTCCGAGAATGGCGACGAGTTTGCTTACGTCGGGCCGTTGGTCATGTTTCCATCGAATTACGGGATCTGGGATCTCTACGGTCGCGAGAAGATTCACGACAACGCCGACAAAGCAAAAGCCGTCGGCCATCAGCACGACTGGAACCGCATCGAAATCCTGGCTCAAGGCAACCGAATTCGGACCGTACTGAACGGGACTTTGATCACCGACTGGCGCGACCCGGAACCCGACCGACTGGTCGCGGGGCCGATCGGTCTGCAGTTGCATTCGAACAAGGTCCCGCAGGAAGTTCGATTTCGAAAACTATTACTGGAGACGTTCCCCGAGGATCGCCTGACGACGCTGCCCAGCGAGGAGAGAATCGAAACCGTCGGCATTCGAAAGCTGGTGTTGAACGTCGCGCCGGACTCTCCAGAAGTCTGGACCCGGTATCACGAAGTCGTGATTCCTGACGGCGTGCTTGCACCAGTCAGACGGTTGGGGTTCAGACAACGAACGGCAGGATTCCAGCCAGCAGAACGGGATCCCTACTACGCGTTGTTGCAGAAGGTTCGCGAACTCGACCTCTCGACCATGAAGAAAGCGGCCGGCGAGTTTCGACGAAAGCGACAGACCGAAGCGTTCAAGGGAAAGTACAAAGACCGACCTGCGTATGACTTTCCGGACTTCGTCGACCTCTACGACGCTCCCGATTTGTACCACGGAAAACTGGTCACGCTGCAGGGGCACCTCCGCAAACTGAGCTCGTTTTCGCCGGACGAAAATCCGTACGGGATCGAAGGGCAACTTTGGGAAGGCTGGCTGTACGACCCTCATGGCCAGAACCATCCCGCAGTGATCATCAGCACGAGCCGCGACGACAGCCTCGAAGAAGGAACAGAGCTGGTCGCCGACCACGTGACGGTTACCGGTTACTTCTTCAAGAACTACGGTTACGAAGGTCAGGACGCCTTTCGGTTTGCTCCAATGCTGATCGCACAGAAGATCGAGCAACGTCCGCCAGCCGCTTCGATCAACCCATTCAATCTTGGCCTGAGTGCAAAGATGCAGCTTCTGGTCGCGGCCGTCGCGACGCTGATGGTCGGAAGATTCGGACTGAGAGTCTGGAAGCACTCGAAAGCCGACGAACAGAAACGCCGAGAGACTCGCGACATCGCCTCAACGGAAGAAGCCGAACCAACATTCGACAACATTGTCGACACTGGCGGCGTGCCGGAGTTTCCAACTGAGTGACCGCATTAGCATAACCAATAACTGTAGGCTGGAACGAGCACCACGCTGTTCCGGCATGTCGAATGCCCCAGTTGCCGGAACAGCGCTGCGCTCGGTCCAGGCTACGGAGCGCGGAATCATTTAAAGATCTTGCGGACGGCCTTCAGGTCGGGGAGAGACATTCGCCACTCAACCGCAAGAAAGTCCGGATCGATCGTCACACTTGCCGATGTCAATTCCGGATCGATCCGCTCTTCGCGTTCCTTCTCCGTCAGTCGCTCGCCGGCGATCAGGCGAGCGATTCTGGCAACGCTTCCTTGAAACTCGGCTCCTCGCACGCTGAGCAGAGGGCTGCCGTACGCGATTTCGGGAGCGGCGACGTTGTCGCCCTGTTGCAGCGATTTGAGGTTCGTAATCATCTGATCAAGCCGCTCGAGGTTTGAGCCAAAGAACACAGCAACGTGTTTATCGAACTTCACAACCCTGATGCGGGACCACTCCGGACCAGCGAGCACGGGGGTCAGGTGCTTGAGTTCCGATCGCTCGTTGACGCGGACTTCCATAATGTCGACCGACGTCCCGACTCTCTGTTCGGCATTCGGATGAAAAATGAAAACCGGTTTCGCCCGAGCGAAGACGCTTGAGTCCAGTGCCGCATCACGCTTCTCTTTCAGAACTTCCTGAATCAGCTTCTCGATCTGAGTCGCTCGCTTGGCGACTTCCGGCAGTTTGCTGAGCCTCGCTTCGGCAATCAGCGGCAGAGCCGGCTCGCCAATGAGAACAAGCCGAGTCGTGGCCGACTGTCGTTGCTGATAATCGTCGTCGCCCAACTGCGAGATCAGCTTCCGTACCCGAGCTACCGTTTTCTTACCGGCTTCTGAGTCATCGCCGGGATCAAGAGCGGTTCTGTCGACGAGTGCTGCCAGCATTTCCAGTTCGCGCATCAGACGATCAGGGTCTTCGGTCTCAAGAATAGCGGCCATCGAGACCAGACCATGTGCCGCTGCGTTCTCCTCACGATACAGCCCGACTTTGTAGCGGTTCGTCAGCGGCCAGATTTCGCCGAATAGACCGAGAAGTTTCAGTTGCTCCACCTGGCTGACGATTTTCTTTTTTTGCAGGTCCCGCAGGCCGGGCCACCAGAAGCCGTAGCTTTCCCGAACCGTCGCCGTCATCGCAGCATGGAATCCGGTTGAGTCGGTGCGTGCCGCGTGGCCAAACAACAATTCGCCCGCGGGCAAGCCCGTCAGCGATACTCCCTCCGCAGGCGGAGAGAATCTCACAATTCGCTGACGTAACTCGGGGGAGGCATCATGATCGAAGAAAATCTGGAAACAGAATTCGAATCCGCGATCGATCCTGCCGCTTAAAATGCCGTACGACGTTGAATAGAGAATCGAGAACCATTCTCGAATTGCATCAGCCTCAGCCACATCGAGATCTTTGTGAGCCTTGAGCCACCGCTCGGCACGCTTCTGGCCGGCTTCCGGATTCAGCTCGCTTGCTTTTGCTGAAATCTCAATCAGGAAATCTGCCGAATCGATGCTTTCCAGCCGTGATCGAGGAATCGACTGCGCCAAAGGTCGTGCATCCTTCAGAACGTCATAAAGTTTTTTATGACTGACCACCCACAGATACCGACCAACCATGCGGTAGAATCGGCTCTTGTGTCCGAACACTGAATGGTCTTTCTCGACGATCTTTCCCGCCACGAATTCTTCGTGATCGACCTGCAGCACTTCCGCCAGTTTTTTTGTATCAGAAATCGCGACGGCAGCTGCGATCGGCTTCTTCCAGGTTTGCTTGACCTCAGGCTCGCCGATCAGCTCCGGCTCAAACCACATGGTGCCGCACGGCAGGTTGTCATCGGCCGCTTTGCCGACCAGCAATTGAGACC
>JBLFXD010000231.1:0-8875 GCA_047611045.1 Planctomycetaceae bacterium
CGGAGCAAACGGACCGGTCATGTTCGACTTCCGAGTCTTCCGCTACCGAGGTCGCTGGCACATCCACGGATTCAGCTTCAACATGTCCGGCTGGGACCGTAAACCAGTGATGCATGCAGACAGCGTCAAGCTCACCGTTCCGGTGACGTACCCGTTGGGTGCTCGACCGATCGCAAACCTCGACCATCCCGATCGCGAAGACAAACTCCCGCCGAAGCCGCCGATCGTCAGCTTGCTGACCGAATAATCGATCATCGTAGACTGAACCACTTTTCGATCTGACGGCCGTTCATCCTCGCGTTCCCCCGCCCGGACACCCCTTCATGAGCACACAGCTCGGTCAACTTCGTTCAGAACTCACTCGGCTCCGCAACACTCGCCAGATGGTTCGAGGCATCAGCGGGCTGTCGCTGTTGCTTCAGTCGGCGCTGCTGATTCTGGTCAGCGGGTTTCTGTTGGACTGGCTATTGGACATGTCAACGGCACAGCGTTGCATTCTGCTGACGTTGATGGCTGTCATTCTGGGGTGGTCCTTTCGCCGATTCGTGAAGCCATGGTTCGGGCAGGACGACAACCTCATCGAACTGGCACTCGACGTCGAGCAACGACACGGGCTGGACAACGATCTCGTCTCGGCGATTCAGTTCGAAGGACCGGAAGCCGCAACTTGGGGCTCGACACAACTTGAAACCGCCGTCATTACGCAGGTCGCCGAATTGACACCGAAGCTGAAAGTCTTCGAGGGGCTTTCCTTCGCTGACTTCAAACGGCGGATGATCATCCTGGCGTTAGCCGTTGCGTTGCCGACACTCGCGAGTGGATTGTTCCCCGGCTACTTTCTCGCCTATCTCAATCGCATCTTCCTCGGAAGTTCGCAGTACCCAACCGCGACGCAAATCGCTGAAGTTCTCGTTAACGGCCAACCGGTAATCAACGAAACCGGCCTCGTCACCGATGAAGTGACGAGCCCCTTCGGTCATCCTCTGACCTTCCAGGTGCGAGTCGCTGGGGAGACTCCGGCAGCAACTGCCCGCACGATTCACGTGCAGAGTCTCGATGGAGCGGTTTCGACAGACGTCCGCCTCGCGCAGAACAGGTCGACGGACGATTCGACCGAGACCGACAGTTCTCAGCCAGAGATGCTGACAGCAGACACTCCTTTGATACTCACTGGCGAGCTGCCTCGGCTGATGGATTCCGTCACGATCCAGGTTTACGTTGGCAATGCTCGCTCGCCGAGAATCACGATTCAGGCAACGCCGCTGCCAGTCGTTGAACCGGTACTGTCAGTCACGCCGCCGGACTACGTCCGCGCGGTGATCGAGCCAGCGGACTCTGCCGAATCCAAGCGAGCCCTTTCCGTTGTCGAAGGATCACGAATCGACCTCACCGTGCGGAGTCTGAACAAGCCGCTCGAAATGGTGACTCTGACGATCGGTGAAAGCGACTACCGTCTCACACCCAAAGACGCTGAAAAACGTGAATGGACATTGGACGTGTCCGGCACCGAGTTCGCCGACGTCTCAGAAACACTCCGCTACCAGATCCAGGCGACCGACGCTCAAGGGCTTCAGCTTGAAAATCCGATCCACGGCACGATTCGACTAAGAACCGATCAGCCACCTCGACTGGCCATCACAGCCAGAACTCGCAATGTCGTCGCCACAGCAAAGCCGCCGATTATCTGGTCAGCGTCAGACGACTTTGGTCTTTTGAGAGTAATCGCCCGAATTCAGGTGGCACGAGCGGACGGCGAAGTTTCCGAAACCGAAGTCGAAGTTGCTTCAAAGCCTGAACGCGGCACGCCTCAGACATCGCTGCGAGGCACTTACCCTCTCGATCTTTCTTCGCTGAAACTGGTAAAAGGAGACGAACTGAAAGTCACCTTCGCGGCGTACGACTATCGAGGCGACGCGGAACCAGCCATCAGCTACAGCGAACCGATTCAACTCCAACTGACCGATCGGCAGGGAATCCTGTCAGGACTGTTGGAAACTGACGAAGAATCTGCCCGACAACTCGACGCCATCATTCGGCGTGAACTGGGCATTGGAGATTCCAAATGACGAAACCGACCTCTCACACGCGACTCGATCAAAGACACAGATCCTGGGTCTTCGTCCTGGTGGCCTTCGTTCTGACTCTGGCGAGCATCCCCGAATCCGCCACAGCCGTCGACAAACTCGCGCTGCGGCGCAAGCAGATCGACCAGCAACGCGCTCGGGCGATGGCACAGAAACTTGTTTCCAGCGCCGTCGACCTGCAGATTCACCAGCTCGAAGACAACGGTCTGACGGACCTGCCAATCTACAAAGAAATCACCGCGATGCGTGGAAGCATCGGCGAACTCGTCGAAACGGAAATGGCAGACGTCGTCGAGATCCTGCTGAACGCTCAGCACCTCGACAAGCCGGCCGATCGAGAAGCGAAGTTCGTCGCCGCTCGCAGCACAATCCGCCAGATCGTCATCCGCCTGGCCATCGAACGTCACAACCTGTTGCGTCGACTTCGCAATGCCGAAATCGCCGAACAGATCAAACGACTCATCCGCCTCGAAACGGCAACGATGAACGTCACCAAAGGTCTGCCGGAAGAGTCGCAGACTCGTCGCGAACAACTGGCAGTCCGCACGATCGAAGACCAGCGCGACATCAAAGAATTGTTCCTTCACCTGGTCGAAACTCTGGCGGACGTCACTTCGTGGGACGGAGCCATCGGCCAGGGAGCGACCAAAGGACTCATCATCCTCAAACGTGAAGAGGTCGGCCTGCACCTTGATCGTGCCGGAACAAAACTCGCAGCGACCAAGTTTTCATCGTCAGCGGTCGAG
Source organism: Planctomycetaceae bacterium (assembly GCA_047611045.1). Lineage (GTDB taxonomy): Bacteria > Planctomycetota > Planctomycetia > Planctomycetales > Planctomycetaceae > JABMPE01. Next base: position 2,831 of record JBLFXD010000231.1, read on the forward strand.
CAGGCTCTGGTCGTCGCCGGTCTGAAGAAGCTGCTCGACGAGGTTCTGCATACTCAGGGTTTGATCAGCTCGGACTCCGAGTCAATCTTCGAGAGGATCGAAGAACTGGCGAACAAGCAGAGTGAAGTTCGCGCGAAAGTCCAGAACGCTGACCTGGCCGACACCGAAGAATCCACCGACCTCAGCGCCGAGCAGGATGCCATCAAAGCAGAACTCGAAGAGCTGGCTGAGGTCGTCGCCGACAATCCACAAGCTGCTAAACACGTTGAAGAGGCCATCGAAGCCGCCGCTCAAGCATCCGAGCAAATCTTCTCCGAAGAGCCGGAACAAGCCGTCAACGCTCAGCGACTGGTTGAAGGACATCTGGCCGCCTTGCAGGACAAACTCGAGCAGGACATTCAGGCACAGCTCGGCGATCAAACGGCCGCCGAACTGGCTGAAACCGTCAAAGATCTTGAAGCCACAAAGGCTGACCTTGAACAAGTGGTGAAGAAACAGGATCAGGCAGAAGAGACTGCAGCCGACGACCCCGCCAGAGCAGCCAAACAGGAAGAAGCCATCAAGGTCGCCCTCAAAGATGCCGCCAAGGCAGCCGAAGATCGCCACCTTCCGGAAGAACTCACCGCCACAATCGCTGCTGCCGAAGACGCTGTCGCGATGGCCGCCGAAGCTGCCAAAGAAGCAGCCAAGCCAACGAACGAGGACAGCGAGAAAGATCAGGCCGCGTCCGAAGACGCCGCTAAGAATGCGTCGGACGCTGTCGAGCGAGCGTTGGCGAGCACTCAGGAATCGCTGGCAGAAGCTCAACGAATGGAAGCGGCCGTAAAGATCGGCGAACTGGCTCGTGCCGCGGAAGCACTCGAACGAGCTGCTGCTGCCGAACGAAAGATCGCCGAGACGGCAGACGATGTCGCCAAAGGAAAACCTGTCGATGCCGAGACGGCGAAAGAACTGACCGAAGAACAGGCGACCGTGCAGGAAGTCGCCGAGCGGATTGCAGAAGGGGTCAAAGACACGGCACCAGAAGTCGCCGAAACGTTGAAGCAGGCCGGCAACAAAGCTCAGGAAGCCAAGGCACCACTCGATCAAGTCGCGACTGCTGCTCAGGAAGCAGACACCGCGAAAGCTGCCGCAGAAACCGCGAAGGCTGACAACAACGAAGCAGCCATGGCTCAGGCCGAAAAGGCTGGCAACGACGCCAACAATAAGGCAGCGGAAGCGGCCAAGCAGGCGGCCCAGAGCGCTGGCGAAGCAGCCAACCAGCTGGCGTCCGCCGCGCAGGGACTTCGAAATGAAATCGCCGAAACGGCGAAACAACTCGCACAACTGTCGAAAGAACAGCTCGCTCAGGTAAAAGAGGCACAGGCCGCCGTCGACGACACCATCAAAGAAACCGAAAAGTCTGTCGCCGATCGACTGCAAAAGTTGTCTGAAGCACGCAACGAAGTGGCCAAAGCTTTCACCGAACAACAGCGAGCGGAAGGTCGACCGGAAGCCGCCAACGCGATGGAGCTGGCTCAGAAGATCGCTGAAGCTCAGGCAGTCCAGAACTCGGCCGACAAAGCTGCTGACGATGTCGAGTCCGGCGCCGCAGCAACTCCACTGGAAGCCGCCACCAAACAACTCAGCGTTTCCGATCTTGCACAGCAACTCGGGAAGGAAGCCAAAGCTCGACCTCAGGCAAAGACTGCTCAGGAAGAAAACAAACCCGATCCGCTGGCAGAAGCTTTGCGACAGGCTCAACAGGCAGGTGCCGAAGCCGCTCGACAGGCTCTGGACGGAAATTCGGAAGCGGCAGAAGCAGCTCGTGAACAGGCCCGCGAGGCTTTAGCCAGCGCTCTGGAAACAGCGGTCGCCGAAGCCGACCAGGCGGCTCAGGAAAAACCGACCGGCATGCCCGATGCAAAGGCTCAGAAAAACGTCGCGGCTAAGGCAAAGGCCGCCGGTGAACTGGCAAAAGAAGACGCAGGCAATGCGGCAGATGAATTGGCCAAAGCTGCGGAATCGGCCAACCAGGCAGCTAAAGAAATCGGTGAAGACCTGCCTGAAATCGCAAAGAATTCACAGGAGAAGACAACCACCGCATTGACTGAAGCGGCGAAGACGATCGACGAAGCGGTCAAGGAACTGGCGGGTAAGCAGGCGACAAAACTGGCCGCGGTCTCGGAAAAAGCTGACATCGCTGCTGAGAAGTCAGCTCAGGTCGACGCCAGCGCCGCCGCCGCGATTCGAGATGCTCAACAGGCAGCCGACGCTGCCACCGACGCGGCGAACGCTGTCGCCATGGCAGACCCCGCAGCCAACGCGGCCCCTGAAGTCAACACGAAGAGCGCGGCGCCGGAAGATTCATCCGACACACCGCCTCAGGAATTAGACGCCGTCGCCGCCGATCAGGAAATCGCAGAGAACCTTGAAAGAGCGGCAGCCGACCTCGCCGCGAAAGCCCAGCAGCTCGAGCGCGAACAGGCACTCGCCCTGGCTCTGGCCGAACTTTCTAATTCCCAACAGGAATCAGTCGAGCAACTCGCCGACGCAAGAGACGCGCTCAAAGGCAGCGACAAAGCAAAAGATGCCGAAGCTGAACCGGGACAAGCTCCGGACGCCGACAAACCAGCCGGAGACGACGCAGCAGAAATGACTCCCGAAGACAAGAGCGCCGCGCAGAAACTCGCGCAGGCCATGAAGCAGTTCTCGGATTCGCAACGTCTGACTGGTGAAGGAGCGGTGGAACTGTCCGGTCAGGAAGAAGTCGCCAACCAGCCGATTCGAGAAGCGCTCGACCTGGCTTCAGAACTGCTGAAGAACTTAAAGCCAGCTCCCGTGCCGCCGGGCGATCAGCCGGAGCAGCTCGCAGCGCTTGATCCGGCGAATCAGCCGCCAGCTTCCCCCGAGGGTGACGAACCCGCAGACCCCGCAACCGGGGAACCTGAAGACGCGACGGATCCGACTGACCCGTCAGGCGTTCCAGAATCCGGAGACGCACCAACCGGCCAGCCGCAGGCAGGAAACCAGAATCAGGGTGCACAACAACCCGGCAACCCACAACAAGGCCCGCCGCAGGCAGCCGAATTGGGAACCGGATTTGTACCCGACTCGCCGGAAGCAACCGCGAGACTAATGGCTGATCCGGAACTGCTCGCTCAGCTAGCCGAACTGATGGAAGCAGCGATGGCTGAAGCCGCCGAAAACCAGGACGCCGCTGCAGCTCAGGCAGCAGCAACCGAGGCCGGTCAGCCAGCCACTGCAGAGCCACCATCCGGACAACCGCCGAGCGGCAGTCCCCCTCCGCAGAACGCTCAGGCCTCACAGAAGTCCGAAGGTGGCGGACCGTCAGACGTTGGCTTACCCACCGAGAATCAGGCAACCAAGGACGATCCTCTGAACGTTGTCAACACCGCGACGCCCTCCAAAGATGGACGGACACCAACGTCGAAAGACCAGGCTCGTAAGATCGACACCCGCCAGTTCCGACAGGCCGCGTGGTTTGCAAAACTTCCCGCAGAGCTAAGGAACGCAATCCTGGCAGGAAGCCAGCGCCGCGCCCCTCGAGCTTACGAAGATCGTCTCCGCCGGTATTTCGAAAGTCTGGAATAACGGCTCGCAGCGACAGAGTATTCAGTTTTCTTGACCACCACTTGCCGAGAGTTGATGGCCCTGTCTTGTCAAGCATTCTGGACGATTTGAAAACGTTCCCTGACCCTGGTATTGTCTCGGCCTGACTGATCATGAATCTTCAGGGAGCCTCAGGGATGACCTCATCGACAGAGCCGGAATCAAAACAGACGACTGCCCTTGGCGAGCTGAAAACACAGATTCGCAAACAGGCTCACGAGAACCGACGAAACCAGGAAAACAAGGACGGGCTTAGCGAGACGATCGTCGCTAAGTTCATGGCACTGCCTGAGTTTGAGCGTGCCGGAACCGTCCTGTTCTACGTCGATGTTCGAGCCGAAGTTCGCACGCGACACGCGTTTCAAGACGCTCTGGCAACCGGGAAGAAGATTATCGTTCCGTGGTGCAACGACGCCGGTGAACTTGAGCTGTTCCACATGGAGAGCGTCGACGAACTCGCCGAAGGCATGTACCGAATTCTGGAGCCGAAGGCCGATCTTCGACATCTCCCAGAGAAGGTCGTGCAGCCGGACGATATCGATCTGATCATGGTGCCGGGTGTTGGCTTCGACGAACGCGGCGGCCGAACCGGGCACGGCAAAGGCTACTACGACAAACTGCTCGAACACGCTCGCCCCGACTGCCCGCTGATCGCCTTGGCCTTCGACTGCCAGATGTTCCCGGAAATCCCGATGCAGTCGCACGACATTTTCATGGACAAGGTCATCACCGAATCAGCCATCCACGCAGGCATCGGGCGTAAAGACGAACTCGCCTGACATGACCCAGCGGCCAAATCACCGAAAGGGCTCGGAAGCATGACTTCCGAGCCTTTTTTTTGTGAGCTGTCGCGGTTGGGTGGCGACCCGACGATCGATTACTTTGCAGAGGCTGACTTCAACTCTTTGATTCGTATCTTGCGGTACGACGCTTCGGCCGGCTCACCGCTGTGAATCTGCACGCCGATGATCCCTGAGTCGGCGATGTCAGCGTCTTTCTCGACATAGTCGACGGCGAGGTAACCATTCACTTTGATCTGAATGTGCGGGCCTTCGCAGCGGATGACGAAGTCGTTCCACCCGTCGGGCTTCACGGCTTTCTTCAACTCGGCCTGATCGCCGACCACCAGAAATTTCCGGCGACGAGACTCGTCGTAGAGTGCTCCCCAGATCAGCTCGTTGTCCTTCATGACGCCGATGTCTGCCTGGAAACCGATCACTTCGTGGTGGTTGGGGATTCGTTCGGAGCGGAACTGAATTCCGGCGTTCTTACCTTTGCCTTCGAGCTTTGCCTGAAGTCGCAGCTCGAAATTGCTGTACCTCTTCTTTGTGCAAAGGAACTCGTTGTTGGGAATTCGTTCTTTCTGTGTTCCTGCGACGATCGCGCCGTCCTCGACGCGGAACATCTTCAGGTTGCCTTCCCAACCTTTCAGCGTCTTGCCGTCGAATATCGAAACGAAGCCCGCTTCGAGTTTCTTGTCGGCAGCATCAGCACTTCGACCGGTTCCAACGGATACGGCACCCAGGCAGAGCATCAGGGTCAGATATCTCACAAAGACGGCCTTTCATAAAGCGTGACAATGTTTCAAGCTGGCGGTGCATTGACGTTGCCGCCGAGGAACTGCTGATTCGCCTCGCGAACCTTGGCAGCTTCGTCATCATACAGAAACGGAAGAAAAACGTACCGTTTACCGCTGGTAACCGGCGTCGCCTCGTGAAGGAGCGAGCAGGAAAACACGACAGCTCCACCAGCCGGTGGCTTAAAGAGTTTCTTGCCGAACTCCGGAAACCACACGCAGCCACCGTCGTAGTCATCGTTGAGGTTCAGCGAAACTGCGAACCGTCGATGGGCCGTCGCCTTTGTTGTGTTGTCACGATGGGCTCTGAAGTGACCACCGTGCTCACCCTCGTAACACGCAACGATGTACCGCTCCATCCGTGTCGCGTTGAACTGGTACGCTCGCCGGATCTCCGGAGCCAGCCGGTCATGAATCTTGAACATGCACTTCTTACGAAGCGCTTCGTCCTCAATGACATAATCACTTCGTCGCTTAGTTCCGTAGTCGTAGACGCCGACGGTCTTGCCGTTCTGGTCTCTCATGAATCCTGAATCTTCGCCGCCTTGTGCTTCGTAGAGGCCGACAAGCGCTTTGCAGAATTCAGGCTCGAAGATGTTCGGCACAATTAGAACCGGAGCCTGTACGTCGGCATCCGAGTGTTCCCCAAAACCAGGCAGCGGACGGACGATGTCCAGCACTTTGGCAATGTGGCCAACGCCGGAGTCCTCGATCGGAATGCTGGCGATTGTCCGCAGGCGTTGGTCAAGGACCAAAGTGAAAGGTCGGTACTGAAGGTTCGCCTGCGTTCCCGCCAGTCCTTTCGAAATCGCGTCGTAGCCTTGGCTGACGAAGTGTTGAAAGTCTTTGAAGTACCG
>JBLFXD010000232.1:0-8866 GCA_047611045.1 Planctomycetaceae bacterium
AGACTCGTCCTTGACAAGCAGAAACAGTCCCGTTGAGATCAATCACTCAAACCATAACCGTCACTCAATCTTCAACTAAACATCGGACATCATCGCTTTATCTGCGACGCTCGTCAAACGCCATTATTTCCAGAACCCTCACCCGGCCCTGATAGGCCGACCTCTCCCGCAAGCGGGAGAGGTGACAAACCAAAGTGTGGCGATACCCAATCAACTGGCTAGCGCATGCTTCATAAGCAGAACTGTCGAATCATGCTCGCATAAATTCGCTGACCTTCGTCGAGCTGCTCAAGAGCAATCCACTCGTCGCTCTTGTGAGCCTGAGCGATGTCGCCGGGGCCGAGGACGATCAGATTTTCGATCTCGTCGAAGTTGCCGGCTTCGGATCCGTAGGCGACGGTTCGGGCTGGTCGACCGTCTGTCAGAGCAACGCTTTGCTTCACATAGTCGCTGCCGGGGTCACGACGGAACCGCGGGTTCTGCCCTTTCAGCCAGAATTCAACGCCGTGAGCATCAGCTGCGGAACGGATCTGCTCGACGATCAATTCGACATCGGTGTCCGGCATCGGACGAAAGCAGGCGGTGCAGACGCTTTGCGGTGCGGTGATGTTGACGGCTTTGGTGTGATCGTTGATGCCGATGTTCATGCAGACGGTCGGCGGGTCAAATTCGGTATCCATCAACGACGTGTCGGATTCGGTCGTTTCGTAAATCGTTTTGAGATCCTGCAGGAACGGGATCATCGCCAGGTTGGCATTAACGCCCTCGCGCGTACTCGAATGTGCGGCCTTGCCATGCGAAGTGACGACCACCTGGACGCCGCCTTTGTGAGCGTACACAACGTCCAGACTCGTCGGTTCCCCAACGATGCCGCGAGCGCCGCCTTCGATCAGTTCTCGATAAATACGCGACCGTTGGGCAATCTCGATCGCACCTCGGTGATCGAGTTCTTCGTCCGACGAGCATGAGATGTACAACGGCTGCTTGAAGCTCTGATCTTTGAGTGACTGCAAAGCGGCAAACATGCAGGCGATCGAACCTTTCATGTCCGTGCTGCCTCGACCGTACAGTCGACCATCGCGAACGACTGGTTCAAACGGACCGTGCTCACCGATCGACCAGTCATCGACCGGAACGACGTCGGTGTGTCCAAAGTAGGCCAGCCCGCCGGTACCGGTTCCAAAACGACCGACCACATTGGCCTTCAGAACGCCGTCATCCTGGTACTCGATCCGTTCGGTTTCGCATCCCAGATCCTGCAGAACGCTCTCGGCGTAATCGGTTACCGGCCCATTCGAAAGGATCGATGTCGATTCAAACCGGATCAGCTCGCTGGCGTAGTCAACAACGGTCACGATGTGTGCCTCATCTCTGATTGATTCTCGAAGAAGTGCAAACGGAATCTTTGCTTCTAAACAGCCAGCGTTACTCGGTAACAGAGTTTAGGTACTCCAGCAGGTGAGCCATGTCCTGCTGGTTGATTTGCTTCTCAAGACCTTCCGGCATGAATGAAAGAGCTGTGCTGCGGAGAGTCTCGATTTCGCTGCGTTGCACAGTGACCTGTTTTCCGTCGGGCTGCTGGATCGTCACGCTGTTAGCGTTTTCCGAGAGGATCATGCCTGAGAAAGCGCGACCGCTTTCGGTCAGAAGAATGTAGCTGACGAATTTTGGTTTCACTTCCCGATTCGGATCCAGCACGTTCAGCATGATCGACGCCAGACCTCGCTGTCGGATTCCTTTCAGGTCGGCGCCGACTCTTTTCCCTTCGCCTTCCAGGTTGTGGCAGGCCGTGCAGTTCTTGCGAAAGACAGCCCGGCCCTGTTCGACGTTTCCGGCAAGTTTCAATGCCGGTTGATAGGCATCCACGACAGCCTGCCGTCTTTGCAGCCCGTTGCCTGTGAAGACTGCAGCAACGCGTTCGCGAATCTTTGCGTCCGGATGCTGTTTCAGTAGAGCGATTCTTGCCGGCCCGATATCTGCTCTGTTGATTTTCTTTTCTTCCACTGAGTTCAGAAGCTGGTTCACCCACTCTTTCCGAGACAACAGAACTTCGGCAGCCTGACGCCGGAGTGTCGGACTGAGTCCCGACCAGTGCTCAATCATCAGACTGCCTGCTGCGGGAGTGTCGAATCGGCCGAGCGTCGCGAGCACTGCTCCTCGCACTGCCGGCGGCTGCTGCAGACTCAACATTTCTTCGAGTACTTCGGAAGTGTCCTGCCACGATGCCAGTTGCAAGTCTCGAATGGCGGCGACTCGTTCGTCGATGGTCAGTTCTTCATTCATCGCTCGCTGACGTGCCCCTGCCAGCAGCTGCTTCAGCACCGCCGCTGCGTCGCCACCGGCGGCTGACAGAAACTGCTCGCGAGTTTCGCCCGTCAGTTTCTCGACCGTCGCTCTGACGATCGCTGACTTGAGACCGGCCTCAGTTTTCGGAATCTGGTTGATGGCTTTGAGGACGGACGCGATCTGTCGCGGCTGTCCTGCGCGTCCGATCTGTTGAGCAAGCTTTGTGAGGAACTCGCCAACGTGTGCTTTGTGGCGAGCGTCCTCGTTCACGGTGAGGCGAAGAAACACATCGCCCGCCGTGTTGAGTGTTGAGCTGAGCAAAGCCAGCCGCATCCAGCGGTCTGCTCCGTCCCTGACAACCAATCCGGCAATCGTCTGAGCCTGGAGAGGTCCGTCCAGTTCGCCCAGCGAAAATGCCACCTGATAACGGACTCGCACGTCGTCATCATTGGCGAGGTGGAAGAGACGTTCGCGGGAAGTCGGATAACGATTGGCACTACGGACAAATTTCTCCGCCAACTTCGCAGCGACCGTTCTCACGTTGGGATCATCGTCAGACAAGCCAGCCAGCAAAGAGTCGTCATCGATTCCAGAGTTGGCCAGCGCAGAAAGCGCCGTCATCCGACCCTCCGGCGTCTTCCCTTCCCGAACCAGTCGCCGAATGTGCGGCACTGCGGTCACATCACCACTTCGGTTAATCAATCGAGACGCCGTGTCGCGATGCCAACCGTTCGGATGATCAAGCAGCGCCACCAACTCGGACGTTGTCGCCTTGCTGAGCTGCGGCCGGGGCCGTCGTTTGAAATCCTTCGGCACGATCCGATAAATGCGCCCCAGCTTGTGGCCGGCCACCGGGTCGATGTGCTTGAAAAATTCGGGCGGCAGAAACGCCGCTCCTTCGATCAACTGCCGGTACATATCCAGGACGTACAGGGAGCCATCCGGAGCGTTCGCAAACTGCACCGGCCGGAAAGACATGTCCCGCGACGCAACGAACTCGGCCCCTGCGTCCGCGCGACGCGCGACAAGTTCCAGCCCCTTGTGCTCCAGCCGTGCTCGATAAACAAGATTGTTGGCCACGTCGCCGACCAGCAGGTTTCCTCGGTACTCTTTCGGCCAGGCATCACCACGGTAGATCGTGATGCCCGTCGCGCCAGTGAAAAATCCAAACGGAGTACCGCCTTCGTCCGAGCCTCGAAACTTCCCTTCCTTACGGAGTCGAGTGCGCAGAATCCGCCAGGGTTCGCCGGGGCTGATGCGGAACAGTTTTGTGTACTTGCCGTTGGGAGCGATGTCGACAGCTGCGGCCGGAGCTTCGACGTGCGGATTCCTCGCCACATACCGATCGTCATACATCAGCGTTTGAGCCGGAACGCTGTTCGAGCAGACAAACTTCCGGCCCCAGTTATCGATGCCGAGTCCGTGCTGGCCGCCGCCGCTGGTCAGCTCGAACTTTCCGAGAGATCGCGGATCAAAAATGAATCCGCGCCCGCGTACCGAGACTGGCTTCGGGTTGTCCAAGGCCTGCTCGACCGCTTTCACGTCGCCGCCGCTGAGGTTGGTCGAAAAGTGAAACCGGTGGTCGAGCCCCCATCGAATCGAGTTGAGATGAGCCTCGCCCGCTTTGTCTTTGCCGAAGCCGGTGAAGATGACGGTTGACTGATCAGCTTTGCCATCGCCGGTCGTGTCTCGCAAATAAAGCAGATCGGGAGCGTCCCCGACAAACACGCCGCCGTCCCAGCAGGCGATCGCGGTCGGATACTTCAGGCCCGACGCGAACAACACGCTCTTGTCATAAACCCCGTCGTCGTCCGTGTCCTCCAGAACGCGGATCGAACCCTTCGTCGTGAAGCCTTCAACCACGTACGAGTTGTACGGCGGCAATTCCACCACATACATCCGCCCGTCCTCGTCGAACGCGACGGCAACCGGATCGTGAACCAGCGGCTCCGCAGCCACCAGCTCCATCCGAAACCCATCCTGCACCTCAAACATGGCCAACGACTCAGCCGGAGTCTTCGCAGTGACAACCGGCAACTCTTTGCCGATGTCACCGAGGTCGTTCTGAGCCTGGCTTGTGCTCGTCAGCAAAATGGTAAGTGCTAACGCCTTAATCATCAGCGTGCAGAGATTCATCGCCGCTCCCGTTAACTTTGATGCAGTATCAAATTCAGTGTCAGAGAATCTCGCGAGGATCACATGATGACGACCGGTCGTCAATCATCGGCGTGCTGACTCGCAGCCTCACACGGACGGTGTCGAGGCAAATGCGATGTTGCGTTGCAGGTCGATGGCTCCATCTTCGTAGATTATGCAGAAGCGATCGAAGTGGGTGACCAACCCGACCGGCCGTACGTCTCGGGAAGTTGCCGACGCCACGAGTTGCAGAGTCTTCTTCCGCGTATCATAGATTTCGATGGCTCCGTGTTCGTCGACGGCGATTAAGTGTCCCTGCGGAGTGAACTCGGCAATTGGATTCACGAGCCCATGTCCGAACATTCGCTGCTCACCACACCTCAGCCACTGAACCATTCCGCCATCTTCGAACGTGACGGCAACTCGCGATTCAGAAGCGTTGCCTGAACAGCAGATTCCGCGTGCCTGGTGAGGCAGTTCGATTTCTTCGATCGGCGCTTCTGCAAACGACTCGGATGCAACAAGGGCCACGTCGGAAGCGGCGACAGAAAACGTGGACGATGCTGTATCCAGAACAAAGAGCTGCTGACCAATCGCGACACAAATCTGTGAATCCGTGCAAGCAATGCCTGTCTCACTAAGAATGGGATCGAATGGTGTTTCCTCATTGCTTCGGACGGAAAGTGCGTGGACAGCCTGAGGAATTCCGGTCAGTGAAAGATTCATCAAATGGAGATTCCCTCGATCATAATTGATGCATGGGATCGATCCGTCAGGGCGAGTCGCAAATGCGAGCGTCGACCCCGGCAGGACGGAATTCATCACCGACGTCCCAGGAAAACTCGTTTTTCGAGTGAAGTCTTTTTTGAACTGTGCTCCGAAAAGGTGAATCATCACCGGACGGTCCGATTGCGAACGGACTGCCAACTGGATGCGAGGACGCTCATTCCCCGGCCAGTACCAGTGCGTGTATTCGATTGGTGCGTCCGGCTTGCCAGGATTCCACGCCGCGATCATCAGAGCTGTGTGATTGGCCTTCTCGCCAAACCCGGCGGCGAAGATCTTCATGCCGTCGGTGGTCACCGCTTCCCACTCGATTTCCTTATCGAGGAACACTCGTTTCTCACACTGAATCTGACCGTTGCGAGATGGACGTCGCGCACGTTTCGAGTTCACCTTCTGAGTAAACCGGTTGCAATCTCGACTCAGCAGACGGTCTTCCGGAGCCAGCCGTTGCAACGCGGCGAGTAACGTTCCAGAGGCGGCTCGTGTTTCCAGATTTCGCGCGACAAGTTGTCTGGTCGTGTCGGCGGCGTAATTCCGAATGGTTTTGTTCGGGTAGTCGTGTGAAAGATTCGCCAGAAGGGTCGCTGCCTGAATCTGCTTGTTGAGAGGTTGGTGGAGACTCAGGCAGAGACGATCAACTCGCTCCTTTGCACCGTCGTGATCTTCAACCTGGCCGAGCATCTGAAAGAGTGTTTTCAGGCAGACTTCCGACTGGTGCGACCGGTCCCAGCCAGATTCAAGACACTCGATGGCGGACGACTGATCCTTCAGATGCTTGTCGAAGATTTCGGCGGCGTGCAGGTAGTCGTTCCCCTCTTCGCATTTGGTGGCGGCTCGCTGCCACGCATCGATTGCTGCCTCTGGATTGCCCAACTGCTCGTGCAGCCGTGCGATCTCTTCCCAATCACCGAGCTTCTCGAACGCAGAAATCGCTTCTGAAAACAGACCGGCATCACGCAGACATTCAGCGGCCTTTCGCGGCTGCCCCAACCGGTCTTTGTAGAGTGTCGCCGCTTCCCGAAAGTGGCGTCCCTGCTCAAGTGTCCGAGCTGCCGACAGATAATCGCCCATCAACTCGGCGTAGATATACGCGGCTCGTCGGTATCGTCCGAGACGAGTTTCGCGGATCGCCAGTTGCGAATACTGAGCGTGCAGTCTGGCCTGATAATCCGGCGGGATTGACCAGAAATCGGCAGGCCCGCCGCCACCGCCAAAACCGAAATCGACGTTTCGCGAGACGAGCTGGTCGGAGGGTGTACCGACTCCCCGATGTGCATCTCCTCCGAACGGGATGGCGTATCGCAAACCTTTGTCCGGATCAGACTCGAGCATGTGCATCAGTCGTTTGATCTCGTTGTTCCGTCGGGCTTGAGACGCCATCCCCTGCTGAATGAAACGGTTCGCCCAGTCGCCCAGCGAGTTGATCCAGGTTCGCTGATTCGCTGTTGCTGGAGTGTGGTCGGTAAACCATTTCGCGGCATAAGCAAGCGGTTTGATCAACGACCTGCCTGCATCCTGAAGTCCCGCCAGCGGAGTTTCGTCCGGACTTCTGGGAGCGTCATCCAGCGTACTTTCACTGCCAATGTCGTCGCGGCCGTCTTCCAGAATATCGCGAATCGTTAGAGCGACGATCGGCTCGATCGAGATCAGCCTTGGGCTGAGTCTCACACCAGGCACGGCAGCTGACCAGTCCGCCGAGGTTCGTTTCGGCATGGTCAACAGACGATCGACCGTCAGCCTGTCGGACGCTTCGTATCCGATCAGCCCGGCCACCGGATGCCAGACGTAAGCGACAATCGACGAACTTTCCAGCAGAGCGTCAAGCTCTCTGTCAGAAACGGCGGGATCAAGTCGCGATTCCAGTGGAGCAAATAGTCGTGATCCGATTTTGCGATACGGCTGAGCGATCGACGCACGAGGACGACCGTCGATTTCGGTAACCAACACACCAGCCGCGTTTGCAGCAGCCTGCTCACCGGCCGATTCAACCGCTGCCGGCACAACCAGCAGTCGCACCGAAGTCAGATCAACGTGCCAGCGCAGCAGTTCATCCAGCCAGGCACCGCTATCGTCACCGGGAATGAACCAGGCTGCTGGCTGGAAGCTACCATCGACGGCGTGAACAAGTTTCAGAGGTACAGTTTTCATAGATTCTCAGCGAATCCGTCGATTGCTTTTCGACAAATCTCTGCATCGCGTTCCGGATCCGTGACCTCAGCGTCCGGGTTGAAATAGCCTTTGCCGAAGTAACCACCTTCTTCGCACCAGCCGCACAGTTGCCCTTCGGAAAGAACGATCGTTGCTTCCGGGACCTCACGATTGGAAGTTCTCAGGTGAAGCAGACACCGGGAGTCCAACCAGGCTCGGCTACCGTCTTCCCACTCTGCGACTTTCAATGTGTATCGTGTTCCGGCTGGCGACGGCGTGTCTTGAAACGGGACGACATTCTGCATCGCACCGTCCGCTGGGCGAATCTTCCGAAGCAGTAGGGGCGAATCTGTTTCCACAATCAGAACGTCCCCCTTGTTGGTTCGAAGGAACAGTCGCTGGTTGGCCACACCAATCCCGCTAAACCGATTCCGCAACGCTCGATCGCTAACGCGTTGGTATAGCTTTTCGTGAATATATTGTGGCGCGTCCGATCCACCGTAATTCACATTGATCCGTGTATTGCGTTGCTCCACGAGAGCGTTGATCTGACTAAGCAGCATGCAACCGTCATTCGAGATCCGCCACAGGCTTTCGTGACAAAAGATGCCGGGAGTGTCTCCGGAGCGTCGCAACGCGAGATCGGTCGCAAAAATTGAAACGATTCCCAGTCCTCGCTGATCGAACAGACCAATGGTTAGAGGTTCGGTTGGCACTTTCTCCAGGACCGGACCATTGACTCCGGGAGCAAGAGCGAACCATTTGTCTCCACTTACGAAAAACCTGCTCGATGCACTTTTCTGATTCATCGGGCAATTGGAGCTCGTCCCAATCGATGTGGCGTCTGACAGATCAACCGGAATCTCCAGGCTTCCAACCGGTTTCGACGACCTGGGCACAAACGCTTCAACCAAAGTCTTCGACACCACAAAAACCTGGCCGCCGAAGCCGGTCACTTTGTAAGACGGCTGACCGGATTCCAGCCGAGTGATCTCTACTTCGTGCTGATCATCGACGGTGATCAGTCTCAACGCGTCCGGCATTAGGAATCCGCAAACAAGCATCAATCGGCCAGATTCGTCCCAGCCCTGCCACAGCGGTTTTCCGCCGAGGATCTGATCGCTCAACTGAATGGCTCCGACGTTGGGACGATCCCACAGCATGAGCCGCCCGTCGGAGGTAACAGTCAGCGCGTCGCCGTTCAAATCGAACATGGCCTCATTGAGCACAGCATGAGGCAGCCTGAACGGAAAAGATTCTCGCGACAGAATCATCGGGAAACTGGTGTCCGTGTTTTTTCGCTTCAGCGAGTGCTGACGGTTCGGAGTGTCAAGCAGCGCATCCAGGTTGAGCGTTGCTTCGCGAATCGTCTTTCGGCCACGGACACTCCAGACGGAAAACTCAAGCTTGCCGGCACGTGAGACGGTGACCAGGTAAACCGGCGATTCCTGACTCGCAGCAGTTAATTCGCGACGAAAGTCCGCGTCGGCAACGACGTCATCGGATGTGA
>JBLFXD010000233.1:0-8845 GCA_047611045.1 Planctomycetaceae bacterium
GCGTTGGCGATTCTCAAGCCACTTCATGCAACCAGCGAGGCGATGACGTCGCCCGCTGTTCGTTTGCGCTTTCACATTCGAGGAACCATCATGTCTTCGCACCTTCGGAAGGTCTGCGCGAAACGCAGGCTTGACGAGCTGATTCGTGAATCTGCTCCCCAACAGAGTAAACGTAGCCGCGCGTACTGGCGTCTGGTGACGGCTATCCGAGCGTCGTCGCGGCTGCTCCAGCCTGTGCCGGATCGAGGAAGCACTCCGGCTGATTCTGTCGAAGGAATCATCAAGGCCTGCGTCCGCATGGCCAAACGTTGTGGACACTGGCGACGCCAGCCGGAGCGGTGGGACGCTCCGGATGGTAGCCCGTTCGTGCAGTTTCGCTCGCTCGTCAGTCACTTGTTTGACAAGTACCCCGTGCCGACGTTCATGGCGCCGGCGTGGAGCTGTCTCCACGACAAGCCGTGGGAAATCAACATGTACCTGCACCTCGCCGCGGGACGCAGCATTCGGCAGTTTGCATGGCCACTTCCGTATCCCGTTCAGATGACGAAGCGCGAGGCACGGTGGTTCATGCAGGCTCCCGATGATGGCTTTTCGCTTGGTGCATTTCGTTGGGCTCAGGTTCGGGCACTCGGCGGAGACCGGCGGCTGGCGGACATTCTGATGCTGGCGACGCCGCTCCTGATTCCGACTGAGCATGAAGAGTTCTGGAAATCTGTCGTCCGATTTCTGATCGACAACTCACCCATCACGACTGCCGAGATTTACGAGATCGTGCAGTTCATCGATCAGCAGCGTTTCCATCCGGCAGAGAAAGTGTGGGGACACGGTGCGGGCACGGAGCCGTTGCAGCCGGACTTAACGATGAAGGGTCGCTCGCTGATGTCAATTCGTCGGCACATGACGAACTGGCGAACGGACCTGCTGACGAAGCTACCGTCGCTGAGTCAATTGTCGCCGAAATGGCCAGGAACAAATATCGGAGCGTTTCGACATATGGTGGGCGACACTCTGTGGACAATCGATGAACTGCTTTCGGATCGGGAACTGAGGATCGAAGGCGGCATCATGAAACATTGTGTCGCCATCTACATCCAGGAGTGTGCCCGCCGCGAAACGTCGATCTGGTCGATGAAAATGCAGCAGGGCGAACGGCGAAAGAGGACCCTGACGATCGAGGTCCTGCCGTACTCACGAGTGATCAGGGAAGTCAAAGGAAAGCAGAACGCATCACCAGACCAAACGACTGAAGTGTGCAACTTCAAAAATGACGCGTCGGGTTACCGCAAAGTCAGGCAGATCGAAAAGCTGTCTCGGACACTCCCCTTAGGAGCCTCGCCCTCCCAGTTGTTTCGGCACGCCTCCTTAGAAATCCCACTTGTGGATCAGTTTTCCGTCAGCGTTCGTCAAGCGAATGTTTGAGATCCGAATCGTGCCGGAGCCTGTCGAAGGATCGATGCGAATTCCCGTCACAGTCTTCTTCGCAGAAAAAATGATCGAGTATTTGTGTTTCTTGCCATCGTGTTGAACCTCGAAATGCGTGCTGCGATCGCGGAAGTAGGCGGGGGCGACATCTTTTTCCTGCCAGAAAACCTGTCCGTTTCCTTTCGAGTCGGATGTCATTTCCAGGTGCAACTTGAGGGACGCCTCTTTGACTTCGCGTGGCAGGCGAAAACTGAGATGCGGATCTCCGCCAGTGCTGGTCACAACAAGACTCTTGTCCTCAATTGAAAGCCGACACGTACCGGCAGCCTGCCAACCAGCGACTGGCTTCGAGAGTTTCTTTACCTTCTTTGTTGGTTTGGGGGCTCGCGTGCTGCCTTTGAGTGCCGCCTGCCCTTCAAGTTTCGGCCGGTATTTTGCGGCATCGAACCGAGGATTGGGTAGCGGCTGCACGGCCTCCGTCTCGTCAAGAAACGACTCGATGATTGCGTCGAGTTGTTTCACACGTGCCGGAAATTCGGCCGCAAGATTCTTTGACTCGCCAATATCTTCACCCAGGTTGAAGAGTTTGTAGCGGTGCCGACCTTCCTCACCGCCGTGGAAGAGGCGGATCAGTTTCCAGTCGTCGTGATGGACGCTGACGGCGGGAGGCAGCCAGTCGGGGACACCAGGAGCGTGTGGGAAGTAGGTGAAGATTCCATCCCTTGGCAGCTTTCGACCGGCAAGGGCTGACACAATGCTGACCCCGTCAAATGACTGGCCAGGCTGAGCGTCGATCTTCAGGAGTTCGAGCAGCGTTGGGTAGAAGTCGCAGCTTTGGATGACCTCGTCGCTTCGAGACGCGGGTTCGACCACGCCAGGCTGCACGACGATCGCTGGCCCGCGAACGCCGCCTTCGTACATCGTCGCTTTGCCGCCTCGCAGTGGGAAATTGCTGGTCGCGGTCGTGCCATCGACTTCGTTGTACATGTTCCCGCCGTTGTCCGATGCGAACACGATGATCGTGTTGCCTGAAAGTTTCAGCCGATCCAGTGTGTCGAGCAGCGTTCCGATGGCGTCGTCCATACTTTCAACCATCGCCGCGTAAGTGGGCGATCGTTGCGGGTCGGAAGGATCGATCTTCTTTCGGTACTCGTCGATCAACGACCGCTTGGCGTCGAATGGTGCGTGAACGCTGAACATCCAATAGTTCAGGAAGAAGGGCTTGTCCCGATTTCGCTCCATGAACCCGACGGCTTCTTTGGCCATGCGGTCTTCGATGTGCTGATCAGGTATGTCGGGATCGTGATCAAAGTCCTTGAACTTCCACGGGGCGACATAACTTCCAGCCGGTCCCGGACCTGGCCAATGCGGGACGTCAACGTCGAAGCCGTGCTCCAACGGCGAATAAGGTTTCGGTCCGAGGTGCCATTTTCCGAAGTGCCCGGTCGCGTAGCCATTGTCCTTGAGCGCTTCGGCCAGCGTGTAATAAGTCGTGTCGAGCCGCGACACCGAATTCGGGATGGTTGCTTTCTGATGAGGCGGACCGGTTGCCGCAGTGGTTGCTTTGAGCACAACCTTGGGCAGGTGGCAGGTCGGCGCCGTGATACCCGTTCGAGCCGGACTGAGTCCCGTCAGAATGCTGGCACGCGTCGGTGAGCACAGCGGACTTGACGAGTAAGCATGAGTAAACGTCATGCCTCGTTTCGCCAGTCGTTCAACGTTCGGCGTCTTATAAAAACGGGTCGTGCCAAAAAGCGTCGTGTCGCTCCAGCCAAGATCGTCGGCGAGAATAAAGACGACATTCGGCTTTGAGACCTCTGCAGATAGAGGCTGACAGATCGCGGCTGCAAGGAACGCTGCAATGGAAAACGCTCGCCCGCATGATCGAAACAGCGGCTCCTTCGAATCAATTGAGAGGTGCATCGAAATTCCTGGCAGAGTGGGTCGTCGTAAATTGTGGCTTCTCGTTGGGACTGAAAGGTCAAAGGTAGGATCGTCGGTCGACCGCATCAGGAATTCCCTGCCGGATAGATTATTCCCGCTCCGTGTCCGGGAGTATGGCTTGATTCTGACAAACGGCCAGCGTGGGTGACTTGTGACGCGAAGACGCCTCGTCTCCCAATCAAGAGCTTGCGACGTGAGTAACGGTGGCGACGCGAATTGCGATCCGACAAGTCACTCCGACTCCTTTCGGGCGTCTACAGCCTTCTGTTAGAAATCAGCTCATGCCGGTCGACAATGATCTTCAACGAGTGCCCCATGAACGCGTTGAACGCTCGGTGCATGAGACCTGAGCTGGCGTGCCGTTTCCGTTGTCGCATCGAAGGTCTCACCAAAATCGTCGCGAGTCTCGCGGCGAAACAAATCGATCTCTTGAGGTTCAACCAGCCAGATGACCAGACAATTGACGCACCCGCGTGACCAGATCATGCAGACGATGGACCGGATTTATCGGTACCGCATGACGACAACTTCCGGCGGCAATCTTTCGATACGGGAAAATTCGGGAGACATCTGGATCTCCCCCGCGCGAGTCGACAAAGGAAATCTCACTCGGAACGACATCGTTTGTGTGAAGCCTGATGGTTCAGTCGAAGGACCTCACCCGCCGTCATCGGAGTTTCCTTTTCACAAAGCGATCTACGAGGCGCGTCCGGACTTGCGGTCGATCGTGCACGCTCACCCGGTCGCACTGGTCGCTTTCAGTATTTGCGGCAGGACGCCAGACACACGACTGTTTCATCAAGCTCATTCCGTTTGCGGGAAGACCGGATTCGCTCCCTACGCGTTGCCGGGTAGCGAGCAGCTTGGCAGCAAAATCGCCGAGAGTTTCACCGCCGGCTGTGACAGCGTGATTCTTGAAAATCACGGAGTGGTCGTTGGTGGAGAATCGTTGCCTCACGCCTTTCAACGATTCGAAGCTTTCGAGTTCGCAGCCAAGACGATTATCAAAGGCAGCCAGCTGGGAGCTGTTCGGTACCTGACCGAGGAACAGCTCGAACAGGCTCATGGTCGCAGCGTCGCTCTGAACTCTTTCGAGCCGGGCGGAGCGTCGGCGGAAGAAATGGAACTGCGGCGGCAACTGTGCGAGTTCATTCGACGCGGGTGCCGGCAGCGATTGTTGATCAGCACAGAAGGAAGCTTCTCCGCACGGCTTGATGAAGACTCGTTCGTGATTACGCCGACGCAGCGGGATCGCGAGAGACTCGAGATCGACGATCTTGTTCTGGTCGATGGTGACCGTCGCGAAGCCGGCAAGAAAGCCAGCCGAGCCGTCTTCGCTCACCAGGCGATCTACCGAAAGCATCCTCACGTTCAGGCGATCGCGTTTGCTCATCCGGTCAACGCGACGGCATTCAGCGTGACCGATTCCGCGTTCGACGCTCGCACGATTCCCGAGAGTTACGTTTTCCTCCGCGACGTTGAACGAGTTCCGTACGGAGTTCAATACCGAAACGACGGCAGTATTGCAGACTCCGTTTCCGCTGCCTCACCAGCAGGCATTCTTGAAAACGACGGCGTCCTGGTAACCGGCTCCAGCGTGCTCGACACCTTCGACCGTCTGGAAGTCCTTGAATCAACCGCCGAAGCCGTCATCAATGCACGAGCCATCGGCGATGTCTCCGTGATGCCCGAACCCGTCATCGCCGAACTCCGCGACGCCTTTGGCCTCAATGATTGATGACAGATCGACTGGGTATCTGGATCGATTGTGTCATTGCATGGCAATGAAGGTTTCTCAGGACAAAGGCACAGACAAACAGCTCCCTTGGAAAACTCTGTTTCCTCTGAGGTGAAATGCAGAGTTGCGTGATCAGCAAGTGATTCCAGCCACGTTCTATACACGGCCACTTGCGGCAAAGACTTATTCGAATTCGCACCGCGAACGTACGCCACGAAGCGGGAACGAATGATGCACTTTCTGAAGCGGCTTCAGATCTTTGAACCGCTCAAGAATCTGAGCGTCATCCGCTTTCCCGTCGCCACGACGGGGATGACAGTCAACAGTGTCAAAAGCCAGATTGTTGCAACGATCAATTTCATGTCGTCATTCCTCGTTCGTCATGCTCAGTCGGGTCTGGTTCCGGGAGATAAAGCAACTACTTCGCGGCTTCCGTCAGTGCGGCCAGCATGTCGTCAACTTCTTTGATGTAGGAAGTTGGAGTCGCAAACGACGGCGTCGCTGCGTAAGTAAGGATTCCTTTCCGGTTGATGACGAACCAGCAGGGCTTGTTCTCCACCCACTGACCCCACGCCGGACACTTTCGTGAGACTCCATAAATCGCCGATGCATGCCCCGCTGGATCGGCGAGCGCTGTCGAGAAGACAAGTTGCTTTTCGTATCTGAATGGGTTTTCGAAACTGGTGAGTAGTCGATTCTCTTCCTTGAATACTTTTGTGCGGAACAGGTCCTGTGCTTGGATCACGAACACGGCGGCGCCGAGTTTGGTGACTTCTTCTTTCTTCAGACGCAACTGCGCCTGCTCGTGCATGCAGCCGCCTCAGCCGTCGAACGCGGCAAAGTAGATGGCAATCGGCTGCTTCCCCAGCACCGACGAGAGTCTGAACGGCGTGCCGGCCATTGTCTGAACGGTGATGTCTGGTGCTGGCAGTCCGACTTCAGCCTGCCCCATGTCGTCGCGTTCGATTCCAACGGAGAATGCGCGGCGAACCTGCCCGGCAAAATCGACTTTGCTCTTGAGTTGGTCAGCTGCGAGTCTTGCCGACCACCGAACACCACCCTGTTCGTCCTCAATCGCCAGTTGAATGACGTCTGACTTCATCTTGAGGAAGCCGAGCGATTCGACGGCCCGAATGCGGACAAGATAACTCGGGTCAGACTTCACCAACGCAGCGAGAGCATCGGCAGAGTCTCGATCGGCCAGAATGCCCAGCGCTCGCGCCGCCATGGCTCGAGCATTAGGATTCTTGTCACGTAGTGCCGCCCGCAGCGATTCGAGATCCGCGTCGTTCATGATCTCGAATTCGAGGTCGACTCGATCCTGCCAGCCTTCGTCCATGCCGTCAAACATGGGAACGACGACCGGCGGTCTTAAGTTGCCGTACCTCGCAATAGCCGACAGAGATTCCTCGGCCATCGCCGGCCTCAACAGGCACAAAGCGAACAACGTTGCGATCAGCAGCTTTGACATCAGCCTGTCCTCGGTCAGCGGGGGAGCACGATGGCGAAGTGGACCAATCCAGAACGCAGATCAAATCCGAGGTCCGCATTGTGGCAAAAATGACCGTGCTGAGCGCCCGAGTCGGCTAAGGACTGCACCGAAGTCCGGGTTCATGGGTGAGTGATGTGTGATGCACTCAGGCGACGGTGGAAACTGGCAGTCGAGGACGCGTCTGCGGTCGCGATGCTCGAAGATTATCAGAGTACCATGCTCGTGCCCGGCGTCGACTCTACCGACGATGGGAGCGAGAGCTGTTGTGGCCAGATGATTGCTCGCTCCGGGCTCACGCTGAGAATTCGCTGATGGCGCCGGTGCTATTCGCAAATGGCTCAGCCGGAATATCGAGGTGCTGCAGCATTGTATTGAACAGGTTTGTCAGCGGCGGACTGGCGGGGTTGTTCTTGTAGGTGTCGTGCTCGGGCTGTTTGTAGGCGAGGTGCTGGCCTTGTTTGATTCCGAGACCTCGACCGCCGGCGAAGAGTACCGGGATATTGGTCGTGTAGTGACCGCCGGTGTAGCCGTTGTTGATGGCGCCGCCGTAAACCAGCATCGTGCGATCGAGCATCGAGCCGTCGGCCTCTTCAGCGGCTTTCAGTTTCTTAACGAAGACGGCGAATTGTTCCATGTGGAACCGATCGATCTTCGCCAGCTTGTCGAGCGTTTCCGGGTCGCCGCCGTGGTGTGAGAACCCGTGATAGTTGCCCCCGAAACCAAGAAACCGGCTGAAGTCCTGACCGGTCGTTTCCGGGTGAATCTGGAACGTCGCGACTCGCGTCGTGTCCGTTTGAAACGCCAGATAGATCAGGTCGAACATCGTGGCCATGAAGTCCTGCAGGTCGTCATGCGACCGCGGATTGACTTCAAACTTGAGGCCTTTCCCATCGACCTGCGGCTTCGGCACGTCCATCCACTCCTTCGAACGCTGGACCTGTTTTTCCACGGATCGCACCGCAGTCAGATACTCGTCCAGCTTCCGCTGATCTCGCTTGCCAAGTCGGCGATTCAACGACCGAGTGTCGTCCTGAATGATGTCGAGGATGCTTTGATCATCAGCCAGCCGCTGCTGCACGGCCGCCCGCGACGTTCCTTTGTCATCCACAAAGAGCCTTTCGAAAACCAGCCGCGGGTTGTTTTCCGCCGCGAGCGGGACGCCCTCACGGCTGAAGCTCATGGTGTGAGTTGCCCGTAAAGATCCCGTGCCGCCGGCCCGTGAAAGTTCCAGCGACGGAAATCGCGTGAACTGCGAGACGTGATTCGCGGCAGCCTGGTCAACGGAAATTGTGTTCCGGTAATCGAGTCCCGGCGCTTCATTCAGAATCGCACCTGTCAGGAAGACGTCGCCGCCGGGATGACTGGACTCGATCCCCGGATGCCCGATTCCCGAGATGATCGAAAAGTCATCTTTGACTTCTCGCAGCGGCTCATGTGTCGGAGCCACTTCGAAGCCGAAGCCGTCCGTCCTCGGAATCCATTTCGAATTGTTGACACCGTTGGGAATGTAGAAACACGCCATCCGACGAGGCGTCGACTTTTCCGCAGCGGCCTGCGCAAGTTTCCCAACGGGCGTCATCCCTTCGAGCAAAGGCAATCCAATGGTGACGCCAGCAGCGCGAAGAAACGTGCGTCGTGACAGGTTCCATGATTTCTTCATGATTGTCGTCCTTTGGCCGGCGGCCATGAGGGGTCACTTCGTTTGGAAGGCTTTCGTCTTCACGATGTTCGTGATCAGTCCGCGCAGGTGATAGTCGTTCCTCTTGAGTAACTCGCTCAATTCTTCCACGGTAGCGCGATCCGCGTATCCAAGTCCGCGGCCCAGCGCATAGACCAGCAGCTTCTCTGATAAGCAATTGAGAAACTTGTCTTCCTCTTCCAGCATGATCTGCTTGAGTTCTTCGACGCCTGTGAAGCTGCGACCGTCGGGCAATTCGCCGCTGGGATCAACGTCTGGGTCTTGTGGGTGCGGCACAACGTGATCGCGTGACGATTGCTTCTCGCGATAGAACCCGCTGCCGTCATAGTTTTCCAGCGCGAAACCGAGCGGGTCGATCTTTGCGTGGCACGCGGCGCAAGCGGGTGTGCTGCGGTGAAGCGCCAAACGCTCGCGGACGGTTGCTTGCCGGGGACCGGGAACTTTCGGTGTTGTCCACAGATAGAAATGACCCCTTCTCTCACAGAATAGAAATGTCCCCTTCGAGGTGGGTGTGGAGTCTGGTTCGCTGAGGTGGGCGTAAGCCCGACGA
>JBLFXD010000234.1:0-8842 GCA_047611045.1 Planctomycetaceae bacterium
CATCGTCTGAGCTTCACGAAGTTCGGCCCATCCGCTTTCCTGGGGATCGGCGGACTCGTCCATAAAGTCGGCCAACTGCACGAAGTAGAACGGAAAATCACCCTGCTTCCATTCATCACGCCAGTGCTGAATCATCAGCGGGAAGAGATGACGGTACTGGTAAGCTCGACCGGAATTCGATTCGCCCTGGTACCAGATCGTGCCGCGGATGCCGTACCCGATGATTGGATTCAGCACTCCGTTGTAGAGGTTCGCCGGGCGATGTTGGCCAGCCAGGATGTTACGCGGAGCACGAGGGGCGTTGGGGACTGGCTTCTTGGCTATTCGTGCAGCCTTTGCTTGACCTTGCCACAGAAATTTTCTGGCCTCGTAAGCGGCCATCGCTTTGTCGTGGTCGTAAGTCTTCTCGGTGTCGACCCATTTGGCGAGCAGTTCGCTGTACCGTTCGTCGGCTTCCAGGACATCGCGACGGAGCCACGCTTCACACGCCGAGCCACCCCATGAGTTGTCGATTAGTCCGATCGGGATGTCGAGCGTCTGGTGAAGCCGTCGTCCGAAAAAGTAGCCAACGCCGGAGAACTGACCGACGGTTTCCGGTGAGCACTCTACCCAGCCGTCTCCGCCGAAATCTTTCTGCGGTTCCTGCGTACCGACTTGTGGCACGCTGATGAGGCGAATGTTCGGAAACTTTGCGGTCAGTTTTTCCAGATCGGGGTCATCCGAAGAATCGACTCCGAACTGCATGTTCGACTGCCCGGAGCAGACCCAGACTTCTCCAATCAGCACGTTTTCCAACGTGATCGAATTTTTGCCTGACACCGTGACGGTGTGCGGTCCTCCTGCTTTGTGAGCGGGAAGTTTCACGTCCCAACGCTTGTCTTTGCCGGTCGTCGCTGTGGCCGAGTGCTCTCCGATTTTGACGGTGACCTTCTCGCCAGGCTCGGCCCAACCCCAGACGGGGATGTCGATGTCTCGCTGCAGAACCATGTTCGTGCCAAAAATCTTCGACAGCGACACGTCTGCCTGCGCGGTATCGGCGACGGCAAGACTGGCGACTGCAGCCAGTCCAGGGATAACCCATGTGAGCACTCTAGTAGTCGGCATCTGGTTGTCCTTCTGAGATTGGGTGGGAAGTTGAGTGGGGAGTCGGCGAATTGCTCACTTCGACCTGGTAACCCGACGCGTCAGCGAGGGACAGGTTTTGCCAGTATGGCTGACTCGATCCCTCGCTCACGCGTCGGGTTACGATTTTTCTACAACACACCAGTGTGTTCTCGCTGTTTGATAGACGCAAAGCCTGGTCGCATCAACTGACGGCGATCCAACTCCCGTATTGCTGAGATTTTCGGGCCGCTCGTATACTTCGGCCCCTCAAAGCCAGCGGCGGAGCCCGTCCTTCCTGC
Organism: Planctomycetaceae bacterium; assembly: GCA_047611045.1. Classification (GTDB taxonomy): domain Bacteria; phylum Planctomycetota; class Planctomycetia; order Planctomycetales; family Planctomycetaceae; genus JABMPE01. The sequence goes on from JBLFXD010000234.1 coordinate 1,404, forward strand.
TAATTCTGGTAAGCCGAACGGATTCGGCAGCGTGTAATCATTTCTGAAGACGACCGGAGCGCCCGTGCCGGGGCATTTTCCGCAGTCACAACTTCAACGTGCGAGGCTGTTGCGGCCTCAAATGCTGATCCAGTATGCGTTTGCATTGCTGGCCGTGTTGACGCTGCGCTCCACGGTTGCCGCGCAGGAGACGACGATTCCGGACTCACCCGGAGGAATTCGCGTCTCAGCGGACATTTCTCATCAGTGGAAAGAGGCCGACGGGGCGATGGTCTCGGTGATGCGTGGGAATTGCCGTGTTGAGCAGGGCGAGACTTCAATCGTCGGTCGCCAAATGGTCGTCTGGCAATCAAAGGTCAACGGCCGCGATCGTGTCGAACTTTACCTTGAAGACGACGTCCGAATCAGCCGACCAGGCAGCACTCGCAGCTTTTCGCGGCAGTATCTCGATCTGTGGAGTCAGTCCGGGGTGACCTACAAGGCTCGCTGGCCACGCGAGCATTCCGAGCCTGTCGTCGACCCCTTGCTCGGTCGTGCGACGGCGCAGCGAAAAGAATCTTCGAGAACGTTGATCCAGCAGGCCCAACTGCTGGAACTCCCGCCGCCCGGATTCAATTACAGCAGTTTTCGACAGGAAGACTCAAACGCACCGGTGCGACGCATCCGGCTTTACGCTCGGACGGGGCAATCGTTTTCGGTCAAGTCGGAGAAGTCGACTCAGACGACCCCGGTCGAGCAGATCGCGATCATTTCAGGCGGCATCAAGTTGAACGTCGACTCCCCGACGCCCGACGGAATTCCGGATCCGAAGGCGATGGAACTTGCCGCCGACAGCATGGTCATCTGGACGGAAGCGACCGAGCTGTCAGATTTGTCGCCAGGCACCGAGAAACTACAGACTCGCGACACGCCGCTGCAGATTTACCTCGAAGGCAACATCGTCATCCGGCAGCAGGGCAAAACGCTGCGAGCCGACCGCGCGTATTACGATGCTAGAAACGATCGAGCGTTGCTGCTCGATGCCGAGTTGAGCGTCTACGTTCCTCAGGCTCAAAGCCGACTGCGAGTCCGCGCGAATCGAATTCGCCAGCTGACCGAAGGCTCGTTCCACGCCCAGGAAGCGTGGATGTCCGCCAGCCATTTTGGTCAGCCGGGATATCGTTTAGAAGCAAGCGATATCTTTTTCGAGCCGCGAGTCATCAACCCGTGGGTTCATTCTCAAGGTGGCTGGATTGACCCGATCACCGGCGAAGTCGACGACGGCGAGATCAACTGGCTAACGACTATGAACAACCGCTTCGTAGTTGGTGACACGCCAGTCTTCTTCTCTCCGTACCTGTCCGGCCCGGCGGAAAATCCTCACTTGCCGATCAAGAAGGTGGCCGTTCGATCCGACCGAATCTTCGGCACGCAGATCAGGACGGCATGGGACCCTTTCCACCTGCTGTCGCGAGACGCGGCCGAAGAACTGTCATCCAGCCTGCTGCTCGACTGGTATTCTCGACGCGGACCGGGAGCCGGACTCGAAGGCGCGTACGACGGCGAAGACCTGTTCGGCATCGTCGGCAAGTACAAAGGCGACTTCCACACTTACTACGTCAACGATCACGGTCGCGACAATCTCGGGCTTGGCCGAAACGGTCTTGAGCCAGGCGACGACAATCGCGGGCGAGTTCAGATTCGGCATCGTCACGACCTGCCGGGAAACATGTCGCTGTTCGGCGAAGTCGGATACGGCAGCGATCGCAATTTTCTGGAGCAGTGGTACGAGGACGAATTCGATCGGCATAAAGACAACGAAACGCGTTTGATGCTCGAACAGAAGTTCGACAATGTTGCCTGGAGCATCCTCGCTCAACCACAACTCAACGACTACGAAAACACGACCGAGTGGTACCCGAAAGGCGACATCTTCGCGCTCGCCGAGCCAATTCTCGGCAGCCCGATCACGTGGACGTCGCACTCGTCTGCTGGTTACGCGAAGCTGAACCGAGCCGACGCTCCCTCGAATCCCGCCGACATTTTCACACCGCTCCCGTACTACGGAAACGTAAACGGCGAAGTCATCATGACTCGCAGCGAAGTCACACTGCCGTTTACGGCTGGACCGTTTGTCGTCGCTCCGTTTGCGATGGGCGAGATCGCTCACTGGGGCGAAGACTTGACCGGAAACTCGCTGGACCGGTTTGTAGGTTCAGGCGGAGTTCGCGGCAGCCTCACCATGTCGCAAATCTTTCCGTACGTGCAGAGCCAGATTTTCAATCTCAACGGGCTCGCACACCGGATGGTGTTTGACATGGAGTATTCCTACACCGACTCGTCAGACAACATCACCAACGTCGCTCAGTACAACGCTCTCGATGACAACGCTCAGGAACGATTCCAGCAACGCTTCCCCGGACACACGTTCGGCGGAGCGATCCCGACGGCCTTTAACGCTCGGCGATACGCCATTCGATCCGGAGCCGGTTCGCTAGTCACAACGCCGTGGCACGAACTCGTCGACGACCTTCACGTTCTGCGAGCGGGCTGGCATCACCGCTTGCAGACGAAAGTCGGACCGCCGGATCGACAACGAATTCGCGACTGGATGACGCTTGATCTGGAAGGTTCGTGGTTCCCAAATTCCGGCCGCCACAACCCGACCGGCAAAGACTTTGCGGAAGACTTCGGACTGTTGTCCGCTCGGTACAAGTGGCTGCTCAGCGAACGAACCGCGCTCTTGGCCGGCGGCCTGTACGACACGTTCGACGGCGGGCAACAGCTGTGGAACTTCGGCCTGCTCAGTCAGCGAAGTGCTCGCGGCAGCGTTTACGCAGGTGTTCGAGAAATCAAAGGCCAAGGCGTCGACAGTCAGATCGCGACGGGCAGCATGAGTTATCTCTTCAGTGAAAAGTGGGCCGGCACAGCGAGCACCGCTTACGACCTCTCCGAAGGTCAGAACCGAGGTCAGTCGCTTTCCTTGACGCGAATCGGAGCCGACTTCCTCTTCCACTTCGGCTTCAGCTTCGACCAGAGCAAAGACAGCGTTGGACTGGCTATCGCCCTCGAACCAAGGTTCGGACCACGCACGCCGTACTCGTCTCAGATGGACAACCTGCTTCAGATTCAGTGATCACCGCGACTAACTCAAACGTCATTCCCGCGAAGGTGGGAACCCAGCCATGCTTGAATTCTGGTTTCCCGCCTTCGCGGGAATGACGAAATCGGAATACCGAAAAGCCATATAGAACGCGATCCTTCCCACCCGCAAAGTCGTCTCTCATGAATGACCAATTCCGCAAACTGGTGCCAGCAATCATCGCTCTGAGCGTGATCGCCATCGTTCCGGGCTGCGTCCATCGTCGAGCGACCATTCGCACCGAACCGCCCGGCGCATTGATCTCGGTCGGCGATCGCGAGATCGGCCACTCACCCGCCTCGTTCGACTTCACCTGGTACGGCACCGAAGAAGTCACGATCCGCCGCGACGGCTACGAAATGGAGTCCCACTACATAAAACTCCGCCGCCCCTGGTACCAGATCCCGCCGCTCGACCTGATCACCGACAACCTGCTCCCCGGCCGCGTCCAGGACCGCCAGGAATTCAACTTCCAACTCCGCCCGAGAGTCGTCGTCCCCGGCACCGAACTCCTCGAACGAGGCAACGCCCTCCGCTCCGAAGCCGAAATCGGCCAATAGCACGGCTCGTGTTTCGTAGGGTATGTCAAGCGCAGCGCCGGCGTACCATCCTGAGTTGGCGGCGGATGATATGGTACACCGGCGCTGCGCTTGACATACCCTGCTTCAGGATGCTGTCGCCAGGTAATCCGGCTGAGGCAAAGCTTGATTGAGTCGGCGGGCGCGTGAAAAAAGTCGAGCGAAGCTGGTGCTTCACTCGACTCTGAATTCTCTCGCAACGATGACGTCTGGCTCGGCTTTAGGCTGTTGCCATGCGTTCTTCTTTTTCTTTGCGACGTTTTTCGACGACTTCCAGCTGAACGTTCTTGGGTACCTGTCGGTACCTGAGGAATTCCATTGAGAACTGGCCTTTGCCCTGCGTCATCGATCGAAGTTCGTTCGCGTAGTCGAACATTTCGGCCAGCGGAACTTCAGCAAGGATGTACGTCGTTTTGTTCTTGGCGTCGGTGGAGTTGATCAGGCCTCGCTTGCTGGAAAGGTGACCGCAGATCGAGCCCTGATAGTCTTCGGGAGCTTCGATATCCAGCGTCATGATCGGCTCAAGCAGAGCCATGCCTGCTCTCTGCAGTGTCTCACGTCCGCAGGCGAAGCCGGCCGTGTTGAACGCCATTTCCGATGAGTCGACGTCGTGGTAGCTGCCGTCTTCAAGGTCGATCTGAACGCCGACAACTTCGCATTCGCAAAGGGGGCCTTTGACGATGCATCTCTGGAAGCCCTTATCGACTGCCGGGATGTATTCCTTAGGAATTCGTCCCTGTGTAACGAGGTTGTTGAAGAGGTACGGCTCTTCGGCATCTTCCGGGAGCGGAGTCAGCTTGCCGACGATGTGAGCGTACTGCCCTGAACCACCAGTTTGCTTCTTGTGCTTGTAGTTGAACTCGACAGTTTTGGTCGGACATTCACGGTATGCGACCTTAGGCTCACCAACCGCAGCCTCGACGTTGTACTCGCGTTTCATCCGCTCGATGTAAACTTCGAGGTGCAATTGCCCCATGCCCGCGATAATCGTCTGGTTGGTCTCGGGGTCGGTCATGACGCGGAAGGTTGGGTCTTCGCGACGGAATCGCTCCAGAGCTTTGCCGAGTCGATCAGCACCTTCACGGTTGACTGGTTCAATCGAAAGACGGATCACGGCATCCGGAACGAAAATGTTTTCCAGAGCGACGTTTGCGCCTTCTCCGCAGAAGGTGTCCCCCGAGGCGCAGTCCACACCGACCACGGCGACGATGTCGCCAGGGCCAGCTTCTTCGATTTCTTCGCGATCGTCAGCATGCATTCGGAGGAGTCGTCCGAAGCGAACCTTGCGGCCAGTTCGAGCGTTAATGTAGCTGTCGCCTTTGATGATCTTGCCCTGGTAGACTCGGCAGAACGTCAACTGACCGAACGCTTCCATGACGGTTTTGAAAGCCATCGTGACGAGCGGCTTGTCTTCGTCTGGAGTCAGGCCGATCGGCAGGCCTTTGCCATGTTCGTCAAGATTCTTGAGGTCCTGAGCCATGACTTCACGCTCTGGCGGACTGGGCAGGTAACGCACGACGGCGTCGAGGAGTTCCTGCACACCGGCGTTTCGATAGGCCGTGCCCATGAGTACAGGAGTAATTTCTTGAGAGAGGGTCGCCCGTCGGACAATCTTGTGGATGTCGTCGATCGATGGTTCGCCTTCTTCGAGCAATGTTTCCATCAGGTCGTCATCGAACAACGAGAGCTGCTCCAGCATGTGGGCTCTTGCTGTATCGGCGGCATCTTTCAGTTCGGCTGGAATTTCCTTACGAACGACGTCTACTCCCTGGTCGCCTTCGTAGTAGACCGCGTCCATGTTGATCAGGTCGATCGCCCCCTGATAGGTCGATTCTTTGCCGATCGGAATCTGCAGAGGAATGGCAGTGACGCCGAGCTTGTCGATGATCTGTGCGACGACGCTGTCCGGATCGGCGCCGGTGCGGTCCATCTTGTTGATGAACGCGATTCTTGGAACGCCGTACCGCTTCATCTGGCGGTCGACTGTCAGAGACTGGCTCTGCACACCGCCGACGGCGCAAAGAACGAGCACGGCACCGTCGAGCACTCGGAGCGAGCGTTCCACTTCGACGGTGAAGTCAACGTGGCCCGGCGTGTCGATAACGTTGATCGGGTGATCATTCCATGTGACGGCCGTACATGCAGACTGGATCGTGATTCCGCGCTCACGTTCGAGGTCCATGAAGTCCATGGTCGCTCCGCCATCGCCCCCCTTTACTTCATGGATATTATGAATCCGTCCGGAGTAGTAGAGGATTCGCTCGGTCAATGTCGTCTTACCCGAGTCGATGTGGGCCGAAATACCGATGTTGCGGAGTTTGGTTAGGTCTTGCATGGTTCAACTACGACTGGCAGGCGGGGCATACCGCCGGAATGGATCGTTCGATGCAACGTGCCATTTGGTTTGTGCATCAAACGTTGCTCACTTCGAGCAACTGACTTTTGAATCGAAATCTGACCACCAGAAAACGACTTTGGCTCGGCCGAAATCCGGCAGAACCGACGCTTTGAAGATTCCCAAGTGAGAATCTTCGCAGAATAGCCCTTCGCAGGATGTTGCAGTCAGACTGCTACCTGATTGAGGTTGTAGTGTTGTCGTACCCAAAGCTGGACCACGATCTCAGACTCTTCGTGGAAACAGTTCCGGGGAATATTTTGACCGGGGAAAACGAGCCAAGAATTGCTCTGTGGAGGGGACGACACAGCCCAAATCGGTGGGCTACGCGTGGATCAGCTCTCAGTTGCAGGCTCGATGCTCAGGCGGGGGCACGTCCGTTCTTTGTCAAGGTTTGCCGATTTATCGGCACTTTCAGGCCAGCTGCCTGAGAGTCCTATCCAGAAAACACTGGATCGCGCGCGACGCATCCTACCGATCAGCGAAACAGATCGGAACAGGAAATCGCGAGAATATTTGACCAAATTGCCGGTTTTGGCAGCGTCGACCGTGCGAATCCCACCGTTGCTCAGCGTGTTTCTGAACAGATTGACCCCTTGAGGCACCGACTCCGATCAGCTCGCAGAAGTGTGCCTCGATGCCCAAAACAGCCGTCACATAAAGGTTTTTCCACTCTGCAGCAGGCACCGTCGCCCGATCAGTGAACGACTCCTCGAAACTCGCGTTGACCTGTTTCGAGAATTTCTGCAAAACTCGCGGCCCACTTCAGATTCCCCTCAAGTTTCCCAGTCGCAGTTTTGCGAGATTTCGAATTCCGCAATTCCCGTTGGAATCGTCTCGCAATAGCTCACCGTCATCCACGGTTCGGGTTGGCTGCAAATCACACCCCATCTTTACTTAGAGCAAGGACGCTCGACCATGCTGTCTGTTCTCGTCCTGACTTCAATGCTGGCGACCAATCCGGCCGACATTGATTCCGCCCCGAGTGCCACCCAATCTGTTTCGCTCGTCGCTCCGGAGCTGGTCTTTTCGCAGCCGTACTCGGCGTTGGAGATCGACTCCCGACCGGTCGTTGCTGCGAGCGAGACCGTGGTTCGAGGTCAAACTCCCAGCGCGGCGTATGACGAAGAGCCAACGCAGGCAAATCTGGGCAGCCAACAATATCTCAGCCCACCGCCGATGCAGCACGCCAGCCAGTGGAACCCGATGGCTCCCGTCTGGCCCGGAACGCCTCTGATGGCTCCCGGCGGAGTCGGACAACCCTTCGCCAGCGTCCAGGGAATCAACGGAGCGAAACCGTTTCAGTTTGGTTGGACTCGAAAACTCGACGTCGGATTTCTTCCCA